>JAYUMM010000037.1:0-5104 GCA_043762685.1 bacterium
CGAAGTCGCCGACATCATTAAGCAGAAAGGCGAGGCCGCAGCCTATGAAGCGGGGGTGATCGGGCTCGACCCAAAGCTCATCGTGCTGCTTGGTCGCCTCCACTTCCGTACCAGCTACGGGCAGAACGTACTCACGCACTCAATAGAGATGGCACATCTCGCGGGCATGTTAGCGACCGAGCTTGGTGCTGATGCAGTAGTTGCGCGTACTGGCGCCCTTCTCCATGACATAGGTAAGGCAGTCGACCACGAGGTAGAGGGTACACATGTCGAGATTGGGCGCCGTATTCTCGAGAAATTCGGCGTCGATAACCGGATTATTCTTGCGATGCAGTCGCACCACGAGGAGTACCCCTATGAAACACCGGAATCGGTCATCGTACAGGTGGCCGACGCTATCTCAGGCGGCCGCCCAGGAGCACGCCGCGACACGGTCGACCGTTATCTTGAGCGCCTTGGCGACTTGGAGCGCCTCGCTTCTACCTTTGAGGGTGTGGAAAAGGTCTACGCGATTGCTGCGGGCCGCGAGATTCGTGTCTTCGTGAACCCAGGCAAGGTCTCAGACCTCGCGATGCATACGCTCGCACGCGACATCGCGAAGCGCATCCAAGGCGAATTGAAATACCCAGGCGAAATTAAGGTCAACATCATTCGCGAGAACCGCGTCGTTGAGTTTGCCCGGTAATTTTGCGTGATTTCGCGCTGTCCACGCGAGGTGGTCAAGGGCTATTGCGTAAAATATGGCGTTTCTTATACTTATTAGCGAGCATCTTTACTAGCTCACTCACTCACACAATGAACAAGGCAGATATAGTTGATAAAGTGCACGGCGTTCTAGGGAGCACAAAAGCAGATGCTGAGCGCGCAGTTGAGACAATGATTGACTCGATCGTTTCGAGTCTTAAGTCAGGCGAAGAAGTGTCGATCTCTGGTCTCGGCATCTTCGCAACCAAGGCTCGCCCAGCGCGCCAGGGTCGCAACCCACGCACCGGCGAGACGATTCATATTAATGCTACGCGCACCGCAAAGTTCCGCGCAGCCAAAGCACTCAAAGACGCAGTGAAATAGCAGGTTTCGTGCAAATGAAGACGCGGCGCCTCTGGCGCCGCGTTTGCTTATTTCAAATACCGCTTTTTCTTGAGCTTGTCAGGGAGGTACGACTCGGTGTCGGGCACCATATCCCAGCCCTCATACCCTTTTCCATACCCATGCTCTTTCAAGAGCTTGGTAGGCGCGTTGCGGATCTTCTTAGGCACGGGCAGGTTGCCGTGAGTGGCGACGTCGGCCTGAGCGGCCCGGAGCGCGTCGTAGGCAGAGCGGTCTTTCTTTGCTTGTGCGAGATACGCGACGCCATGCGCGAGGTTAATCGCGCATTCCGGATAGCCGATTACTTCGCAGGCGCGAAAGACAGCGTTGGCCACCACAAGCGCGGTTGGCTGGGCGAGCCCCACGTCTTCAGAAGCAAAAATTACCATGCGGCGTGCAATAAAAAGAGGATCTTCTCCCGCTTCGACCATGCGCGCGAGGTAGTAGAGTGCGGCGTCAGTCTGTGAAGCGCGCATACTCTTAATAAACGCGCTGATGGTGTCGTAGTGCTCCTCACCCTTCTTGTCGTAACGCAGGTGCGGCGACTCGAGCGCTTTGTACAAAGTCTCTACCGTGACCACTCCATAGAGCGACACCGCCCCCTCGATCATTCCAAGCGCCTTACGTGCGTCGCCACTCGCGTAGCCCATGAGCCAGTCGAAGGCGTCCTTCCCCACCTTAATCTTGGTGCGCTTCACGATCGCCTTCAGTGCCTCTTCCGAGAGTGGCTCGAGTACGAATACCCGCGTGCGCGAGAGAAGCGGCGCGATAACTTCAAATGACGGGTTCTCAGTCGTCGCGCCGATGAGCGTCAGTTCGCCACTTTCTACATGGGGAAGTAAGAAATCCTGCTGGCTTTTATTAAAGCGGTGAATCTCGTCGAGGAACAAGACTTTGTATTTACCTCCTGAATCTTTTGTAATAATTTTACGAATGTCATCTTTACCTGCCGAGACTGCTGAGAGCTCAAAGAGTTCGGCGTCGAGCGCGCGCGCGTAGATGCGCGCGATGGTCGTCTTGCCGGTTCCAGGCGCTCCCCAGAGGATAAAGCTGAAGCGATGCTTCTTCTCTAATGCGACCCGCAGCGGCTTATCAGGGCCCACCAAATGTTCCTGCCCCACGACTTGGTCGAGGGTCGCTGGTCGTATCCGCGCAGCGAGGGGTTCCATAGGAGTATGGTACTCCACTCTTTATGTTTGTGCGGGATAGGAGAATCGAACTCCTGCTATCAGTTTGGAAAACTGATGTTCTACCATTAAACTAATCCCGCTATAGGCACCCCGCACAGTGCGAGAATACCATTTTTAGGATAGCGTATACCAGTGGAGCGATTCAAATACCTTTTTCTCCCTTTTTCTCCACTCGCGGCGCTCTTCGTCGTTGTGCTGCTTGTCGGGAACACGTACCAGCCCACAGCGCGTGTTTATTCGCCTACCGTTGCCTCCTCGACCCTTCAGGTAGTCCCAAACGAGGCGGTACTAGCGATTGTAATACCTGATACGACTAAAAATGAGATGCCTACGTTATTAGTGCCAATAGTCTCAAGAGTTCAATCACCTAATCAGGCTACATCAACCAATCCAAAGAAGGTCACGAAAGTCGTACCAGTTCAAACAATCACCATACCTATCGCTCCTGCAGTCGCTCCCGAAGTGCTCGATGCGAGTTTGAACGCTGCTGCGACAACGCTGCGCGCCGCACTCGTAAACATAATTTGTCTCTCGCCCGTTGGTGGCGGCCTCCATTCGATCAGTGGGAGCGGTGTCGTTATCGACCCGAAAGGCATTATTCTTACGAATGCGCACGTCGCTCAGCTACTTCTCCTCACTGACCGTGGAGTCTCCTGTCGGATTCGTACCGGGAGCCCAGCAGCCGATCGCTACACTGCCGGGCTTATCTACCTCCCACCGGTGTGGATAAACGCGAATGCAAGCATACTCACTGAAGCATCTCCAAGCGGCACCGGGGAATATGACTTCGCGCTTATTGGTATTACCAAATCGCTCACCCTTACTCCCTTACCAACATCTTTTCCTTTCATACCTCTCGCGAGACTACCCCTAAGCCCGGGCGCACCAGTGGTTATCGGTTCTTATGGCGCCCAGTTTCTGAATTATAACCAAATACAATCCAACCTCTCTCCCACGATGGTCTTTGGGTCAGTAAAAGACGTTTTCACTTTTGCAAAAAATACGATAGACGTGCTTGCTCTGGGCGGCAGCGCCGCTGCACAGGAAGGATCGTCGGGTGGTGGCGTGGCAAATACGCTTGGTGAGCTCGTAGGCACTATCACCACAAGTACGATGGAAGGTGCCACCGCATCGCGGCAGCTCGACGCGATCACGGCGTCATATATTCGCGCTGAATATTTGAGCGAAATGGGCGAATCGCTCGATACTCTCCTTGCAACCCCGGTCTCAACCACTGTCTATGACTTTCTCCCGGTCGCAGCCAGTCTCGAGGCGGTTATCGCCCAGCACCTGCCATAAATTGGGCAAAGCTGGTAGAGTGTAGGTATTCAGTAGTGTGCGTGGGCGGGTGCGGTCAGAAGTAGAGTCGGGGTGTCGTATACCGGTAGTACGCTTGCTTTGGGAGCAAGTAGACGGAGTTCAATTCTCCGCACCCCGACTTTGTTTCTGACTCAGTTCGTGAAAAGAGTTAATGCCTAGTATCTTCAGGGAAAAGTCTCTCTATTATTTTTTGCACGGCTTCGCTTTTATCGGCTCCCTTTGATAGATAGCTCATATCTGCCACCATCAGATGGCGCTGACCATCGTGTGACAAATTAGTATAAGTTCGCGTAACCAACTCCATTGGGCTAATTTGAGCGGCGACGGCCCTATGCTCAATAGCACTCTTTAGATTTTCATCTGGAATCTCAAGGAGGTGTCTGATAAAAGCATGGTTATGGTCTTCTGCGGTAAGGTGATTGCTTTCCTTTTTTGACGGCACGAATCCTTCATGGGTTTTCATTGGGCGTCATTATAGCACTGCCGAAAGGCATCGTTATTACGCAATTTGTGGCAGGTAGCTCACTTTTGCCATTCCGTCGCGCCGCCGGAGCCATACGAGTAACCCGTCGACCTGCCACTCCCCCTCCCAACACTTCTCTAGGACATACCACTCGGCAGTGCGGGTGACCCTTCGGATTTTCGCTTCGTGAAGGTTTTGTGAGGGGTCGTAGTCGTCACTGGAGCTTCTTTCGGAGACAAAATTGTGCGCAAGAACGGTTTTAACCTCAACAAAGTGAAGGGTATTTTCTTTTTCTGCTACAACGTCGAGCTCCCCTGTTTTCTTTGCATAATTGCGGTCACGAATCGTAAACCCGTGTCTCCTTAGGTACTCACAGGCGACGTCTTCGCCAAGCTTCCCCACCTGTTTACGACTCCAGTCAGAAATATCCATTAGCATACTCGGCCTTTAGAAATATGGCTCATTTGTTCAGTATACTCTCGGACCTCTCAAATAAATGCGTTATAGACACCGTCCTTTATCCCCAGTATGCACCTATTTATCCACAGTTATTCACAGACGTCTTTGAGTACATTGGTGCGGGTAGGGAGAATCGAACTCCCATCATCTGATTGGCAACCAGATGTTCTACCATTGAACCATACCCGCTTCTCGCTCCGCGTATGTTCTCATACTATGTATTGCGGAGCAATAAATAGTGATGTGTAAGCGAATATCGCCTCTACAGCGCCACGTTTTGTCACTACGGCCCTATCGTTGAGTTTTCTTCTGGAATGAGTAAGACCAAAGGGCCAGAAGGGCAAAGGCACCACCATAGAGCAATGCGCTGGAAAATGAGTCGAGTGCGTTACCCTCTTTACTCAGAAGTGTCACCGTTAACCCCTCATACACCCCTCCCGCGATATAGATTGCTCCAAGGGCTATTTCTATCCAGAGAGCTCGACGAAGACGCTTTTTGAACGTAATTTCTTCGCGGAGAGCAGGATCAGCAATAAGCTTCTGTAAGCGACTGTTTGTGAATATAAACAGCGGCAGCAGTGGTATG
>JAYUMM010000038.1:0-5945 GCA_043762685.1 bacterium
TTAAAGATAGTATCAAGTTGCTACTCGAACAGGATTTCGCCGATCTACCTGCGGAGTATCGCAGCTCGCTCCCCGAATTTAAAGAGTTCTACCACGCAATGCCGACTGACGAATGTCCGAACGGCGTGCGCGGGCGTACTGGGGTATTCGAGATTTTGCGTATGGATAAAGATTTGGAGCAGGTCGTCCTCAAAGAACCAGTCGAAGAAAGAATATATGCAGCAGCGCGCGCAAACGGCATGCTCACGATGCGCGAGAATGCCATACTGAAAGCGCTTGCCGGTGAGATCCCGTTTGAAGAGATCAACACGCTCGGCGGCGAGCTTTTCCCTGAAGTAGATATCAATTGACGAGAGAAACGTAGTATACTAGTCAGTAATGACGTACCGAATTTATCTCGTAGATGATGACAAGTTTCTGCTCGACTTGTATGCGGTCAAGTTTAAAGGTGCTGGGCACGAAGTAAACTCGTTTGGGAGCGGTGAAGAGTTGCTCGTCGGATTGCGTAAGACTGATGTAAAGGCGCCCGATGCGATCCTTATGGATCTCATTATGCCGGGTATCGGTGGGTTTGGTGCGCTCGAGGCGATACGCAAGGAGCGTCTTGCACAAGGGAGTAAAATTATCATCCTCTCGAATCAAGGGCAGGACACTGATATCGAAAAGGCAAAGCAGCTCTCAGCAGACGGGTATATCGTCAAAGCATCGGCGATACCTTCTGAAGTGTTAACTGAGACGGTACGTACGATCGAAGCAACAGCGCACTAGTATATGTCTTCTGAAAAACACCTCACTGAACTCTTAGACTTCTTGACGGCACAAGCGGGGTCAGACCTGCATATCTGCGGTGGTGCACCACCGATGATTCGCGTTGCCGGAGCGCTCCTGGCCGTAAGTCGTTATAAAGCATTTGAGCCAGCAGAGACCGAAGAAATGTTGAAGAGTATTGTCCCGCCAGAACGCTGGGAGGGGTTTAAGCAAGATCAGACAATCGATCTCGCGTACTCTCACGGGCCGGATCGGTTTCGCGTAAACGGGTATTACGTGCAGGGTGCGGTGGCGCTTGCATTCCGACTCATCCCCCGTGCCGTGAACACGTTTACAGATCTTAATCTCCCCTCGATTCTCGAAGTCTTCACGCAGCGCGAGCAAGGGTTCTTCTTGTGTGTGGGCCCAGTGGGGCAGGGGAAGTCTACGACACTCGCGTCGATGATCGACCGTATTAATGACACCCGAACAGAACATATCCTTACGATTGAAGATCCCGTCGAATACCTATTCACACCGAAGAAGTCGCTTATTCATCAGCGCGAAGTGCACATCGACACACCCGATTTCCACACCGCGCTCCAAGCCGCGTTTCGCGAAGATGTGGACGTGATTATGGTCGGTGAAATGCGCGACTACGAGACGATCTCTGCTGCCGTGACCGCTGCGGAGACCGGACACCTCGTCTTCTCGACTTTGCACACCAATAATGCTGCACAATCGATTGACCGTATTATTGACATGTTTCCGTCTGAACAGCAGACACAGGTACGCGTACAGCTTGCTGGGAGTCTCGCCGGGATTTTTTCTCAGCGGCTTATACCGCGCGTCTCCGGAGGGCTCATACCGGCATATGAATTGCTTATCAATAACAATGCCGTCAGCACGCTCATTCGCGATTCGCGCACGCACGAGATCGACACAGTGATCCAAACCTCTTCGCAAGAGGGGATGATAGATATGGATCGTAGTCTCGCTGAGCTAGTGCGCCGTGGAGAGATTACGGTCGACAGTGCCTACGACTACGCCATTGATACTAAATCACTCGAACATTACCTCTAATCACCTATGCTTTTTAAATACCACGCAGTTGATCAAGACGGCCACGATCGAGATGGGACTATTGAAGCCCCTTCAAAGGAGGGAGCGATCTCAGCGCTCCAGCGTCGTAATCTCATCATCTCGGCTATTGAGTCGAATGAGAAGAAGTCGGTGCTCGAAATGGACATACCCTTTATCGGGCGCATAACCAACAAAGACATCGTTATTCTTTCGCGACAAATCGCGACGCTCTTTGAAGCACAAGTGCCCGCACTCCGCGTGTTTCGACTCATCGCTGCTGAGGTCGAAAACAAGAAGCTTGCAGTGGTGCTCTCGACTGTTGGTGATGATCTGCAGGGCGGCAGTCCTATTAGCAAGTCGCTTGCGCGTCACCCCGAGGCCTTTAGTACTTTCTACGTGAACATGGTGCTTGCTGGCGAGGAGTCGGGGCGCTTGTCAGAGACCTTTAATTATCTTGCCGACTATCTCGACCGTTCGTATGACCTCTTGAGTAAGGCACAGAATGCGCTCATTTACCCGGCATTCGTTATTACAGTCTTCTTTGCAGTGATGGGGCTGATGCTCACGCTCGTGATACCAAAAATAAGTGCCGTGCTTATTGACTCGGGCCAACAGGTGCCGTTCTACACCAAAGTGGTTATCGGTCTCTCACAATTTCTTGTGCAGTACGGCATCTTCGTGCTCATCGCTATCATTGCACTCGGTTTTTACATTCACCAGCTGGGCAAGACCGGGAAAGGGAAGCTTCTCCTTGATGGGGTAAAGATACAAGTACCATATGTCGGTACACTTTTTAAGAAGCTCTACTTTGCGCGTATTGCAGACAACTTCTCTACCATGCTTCTCTCAGGAGTCTCAGTGATCGAGGCACTTGAGATAACGAGCTCGGTGGTCGGAAACTCAGTGTACGAGCAGGTACTGCGTAATGTCACCGCCGATGTAAAAGGCGGCTCACCTATCTCAGATGCCTTTGCGAAGAACCCAGAGATCCCTGGCATCATGGTCGCGATGACGCGCGTCGGTGAAGAGACTGGAGAATTAGGAAAGATCCTCGGCACGCTCGCGAAGTTTTATAATCGCGAAGTGAGTAATGCAGTCGATACGCTGGTGGGGCTCATCGAGCCGATGATGATCGTGCTTCTCGGTCTCGGTGTCGGCATTCTTATTGCGGCGGTGTTGATACCGATCTACAACCTTGCAGGTGCTGTTTGATGCACATTATCCACACCCCCTGTTCCCATGTGCTAAGAAAGCGGCGTACAATACAGACATTAGCTAAATAAAAAATTATGAATCAAAATCGTTTCAAAGGTTTTACCCTCATCGAACTTCTTGTGGTCATCGCGATCATCGGCATTCTCTCGGCGGTCGTACTCGCTTCTTTGAACACGGCTCGTTCAAAGGGTAATGATGCGGCTATCAAGTCGAACCTGGACACCATTCGTACACAGTCTGTACTTTACTATGATTCGAATAATAACTACGGCCCTGCTGGACAAGCTGCGATCAGTGCAGCTGTTGGAAATGCTACCTGTGCCCTCGCCGCTTCTATGTTTGTTGACCCGAACATTGCCGCAGCAGTCAAGGCAGCTGATGCCGCTGCTGGTGGTACTGGCTCCCCAACCTCAGTAGTGAAGTGCGGGTTCAATGCAGGTCTCGCATCCTGGATTATTTCTGCTAAGTTGGTCGGTTCAAATTATTGGTGCGTCGATAGTGTCGGCGCTTCGAAGACTGAGTCTGCTGACGTGGTAGGAGCTGCGGTGGCTTGCTTGTAATCTACTTTCAGATGTTTCTCAAAGAAATCCCCTCTGGGGATTTCTTTGTTTATGGGGGGTGGTGCGGGTGTATACTTTTGGATATGAAAAACATACGTGTTTCAAAAGGGTTTACACTCATCGAGCTCCTTGTAGTGATTGCGATTATTGGTATTCTCTCGGCGGTCGTGCTCGCCTCGCTTAATACCGCACGCACCAAGGGTAACGATGCAGCTATCAAGTCGAACTTGGGTACTATTCGCACGCAGTCGAATTTCTATTTTGATCAAAATGTGAATAAATATAGTGCTGTGGGAGCTTCAATTCCACTCGCGCAAGGTGGGGTATCAGCAGCAGCCAACTGCGATCTCACGGTCGGCTCGGGTCTTGGCCGCTCCACGATCTTCGCCGATCCGACGATTTCTGCTGCGATAGCTGCTGCAGATAAATCGGCGGGCGGGACGGGAGCATCTTTGCCGACCAAAGTTCAGTGCCAAATAGTAGCGGGCTCCTCAGCAGCGTATGCGTCGGTAGTAGGAGCGAATGCAACTACCTGGACGGTGTGGGTACCCACTACAAGCGGTACCGGATGGTGTGTTGATAGTAATGGGAATGCACGTTCAGGTGCAGCGCCGGCAACTATTGTTGCACTTACCGCAAACGCCTCCTGCTTATAATCTCTTACTTAATTGGTTAGTAAAGACCATCTGGGGACTCTTTGTGTAAGGGAGTGGTGGGGGAGGTATAGTGGTAAGTATGTACCAGGCACGATACACGCGCGCGTTCAGCCTCGCTGAACTTCTGGTGGTGATTGCAATTATAGGTATTCTCTCAACCATCGTGCTCGCGTCACTTAACTCTGCTCGGATAAAAGGGAATGATACCGCTATCAAAGCAAATCTCTCCACGATTCAGATTCAGGGAGAGAATTTCTATGGCAGCAACACATTTAGACTGAATACGTACGGAAATGCATCTGTAACCGGGAAATGTGTCATAGTAAATAACCACGGCCCAGCTAATAATTCTGTTTTTAGAGACTCGACGATTCAGAATGCGCTTTTGGCAACAGCGAATATTTCTGGTTCTAGTAATATGTATTGCTACAGTTCAATTTTTATACCTTCCTATGCGATTGAGGCGATGATGTCAGACGGGAATTATTGGTGCATTGATTCAGTAGGAAATTCGGGAATCCGAGCAGCCCTTATAGATTCCAGTGGTAGTACAATGATGTGCCCAAGTTTCTAATTGACCGATGGATAGTGCTGTTATACTACTCATATATGAAATATGCCCGTACGGTTCGCGGCTTCACACTCATCGAACTTTTGGTAGTGATTGCAATCATCGGTATCCTTTCAGCAGTCGTGCTTGCATCGCTTAACTCGGCCCGCACAAAAGGGAATGATGCGAGTGTAAAAGCCAATTTGCACACCGTGCAGACGCAGTCGGCTATTTACTCAAACGAACACAACAATACCTATGGCGTGTTTGATAATGGGAGCGGTGGCCCTGCAGACTGCCCCCTCCCGGGCGCGACCACGGGGACAATCTTCGATGACTCCACCGTTGCGAGTGCTATCAAGGCCGCATTAAATAACACAAATGGTGGCACGGCGAAGTGTATAGCAACCAATACAAATTATGCAGTCGCGGTTTCTCGACCGACCGGACCGGTACCACCCTCAACCTATTGGTGTGTGGACGATAATACGCATAACTGTGGAGTAAACTCCAATGCACTTGTGGGCAGTACGTGCGGTACGTGCGACTCGGTTAATTAGTGAGGGAGAGGTATAGGTAGAGCAGAACCCCGCCCCCTTATAGGGGGCGGGGTTCTGCTATGATAGGGCATATGTCACTCCTTATATCTGTAGTGCTGTTCCTACTCGGTACGATTTTCGCGAGCTTCGCGGGAGTGGTTGCGGTGCGTCTCTCTACAGGCCAAAGCTTTTTACGGGGGCGTTCGCGCTGTGATGCATGCACCAAGCTACTCCGCCCACTCTCTTTGGTGCCGATACTCTCGTACCTCGCCGCACGAGGGCGTGCCACGTGCTGTGGTGCGCGTATTTCACTCGCGAGCCCTTTGACCGAGGGTCTGCTTGGTGGGCTGTTTGTGCTTGCTTATATGCAGCTCGGTCTCTCGCTCGGCCTTCTTTTAATGCTTATTGCATTTGTACTCATGCTCATACTAGTGCTCTACGACCTTGCGCATCAAATACTCCCACCCCTCCCGCTTGGGCTTTTCGTCGTAGTGAGCGCGGCTACCGGTGCTGTGCTCGCATCCTCACTTGAACTGTTCTACGGCAATGCGCTCACTGCAGGTCTTCTTGCGCTCTCGATTCTAAGTCTGCACTT
>JAYUMM010000039.1:0-4141 GCA_043762685.1 bacterium
TCTGAACGAGTACGGTGCCGTTTGGCGAAGTAGGCGAGAGCATGACCTTGAGGCCAGTACCCGTACCAACTGGTACTGAGTTGCCGCCACCTGTCGTCATCGTGCCACAGAATGTTGCACGGCTCTTTGCGCCAAAGTAGCCGGCTGCAGGTGAGACACCCTTAGCCATCTGCCAAGCGACTACACCAGCACGTGTTGCTGGGCCAAAGTAGCCCGATGCACCTGCCGGCATATATCCACCGGCTCGGAGTGCGTTCTGGAGAGCGGTTACCTGCACACCAGTCGAGCCGACCTTGAGGTCCCTCGTGAACACACACGAATTCGATGTTGAGCCGCCAGTCGATACCGGAGTACCGCCTGTAAGCGATGCCTGTACGTTTGCGATTGTCGATGCGTCAGCACCGAACGAAGAAAGGAGCGAGAGGATAGACTGGACCTGCTGGGCCGACAATGCCGCATGCACCATCGGTGCAAATGAGAGCATTGAAGTTGCCATCGCGAGTCCTGTCGCCACTGCCGCGACTTTTGCCATCGCTTTAGTAGTTACATTTTTCATAAACAATTGTTAAGAATTTAAGGCGCACATAATAATCAAGTTGGTTTGCTTTGTTGAACCGCACGTTCACTTTCACACTACCCCACAGCGCACGGTATCGACCAGTGCGCCATGGGTTAGTTGGCAAGGTTTTATGTCCTCTCTCCAGAGGACTATTCAGTTATCAAAGTACGCCCTTCTTGAGAGCTACTCCTACCTATGTAGACGCAACCTCGCAAGGACCATTTCAGTATATAGCGAAGAGACCTTCTCGCGCTATGAACGTGTGGATAACAATGAACGAAGGAGTACAGAAAACAGGCCGTCTCCGGCCTTTTTCAACCCTATGTCCCAGCTGCTACCACCCTGTTACCTTAGCAAATTTGGCACGCGAAGTCAAAACAATCAAAACAAAATAAAGACGTAAACTATATAAGAGAATATTTACTCCAACGACGCTCCCCTTCTTTTACCACAAGTCCCATTGCGATAAGAGCGATAAGCTCCCGCTGAACGGTTTTTTCAGAGACGTTCCGTATGTGGGCTGAAATGTCCTTTATACTGGCAGTGGGCTTATTCTTTATAATGGACAGTATCGCTTCTCTACGATCTTGGAGACGAGTGTCCTTTATTTCAGAAATGTCCTTTTCTCCTCCCTTTCTAACACTGTCCGGGTGAACAGTCTTTGGTTTTATTTGCACTGGTGGCGTTGGGTACATATGCAACACGGTATCTTGCTTCGCCATTTCATTTGCTAAATGAGAAAGTGTCGGGGTCTCATCGAGTAAAATTCGAGGCTCTTCATATTCAGCAACTTCTTTAAGCAAAAGATGCGCCTCACGAGCAATCAGTTCAGAGTTCATAGCAGAGAGAAGACCTCCGGTACGTGCTATAGAGAGCACACTCGAAAGCGCGAGCAGCTCACGAGAAAGTGCTGCACGCGCAATTCCCGACGAGTGTATTGCCGCATCCACCAGACCGATACTAATCGCATCGATACGATTTCGTAGTGCAACCGATTCGCCAAATGCGGGAGCGATAAGATGGATCGCTTTTGCAAGACGTTCAGCCTTCTTATATATAAAAACTCTCTGTATGTCCTTTTCGAAAACGTTATTAAATATACTTTTTTCTAAGACAAAGTCTTCTTGTGGGGGAACTTTCCCTTTTATTGATACGTTTCGGACATTTGACGTATGTTCTATATTTGTTTGTTCGTGTCTCATACTTTATAGGACAGTATACCCCACACCAAAGCTCCTGCAACCAACGTCCGTGACTTTTTAGAGAGCTCCTATGCTCTACCTCAAACTATTGATACGAAGCAAGCATCCTTGGTGATATACTGTACCTATATATGAGTCGTAAAAATGGTAAACGCGGAAACAACGTTCCGCGAACGCGCGGGCGCGTCCGCGGAGACACTGTCCGGGAGTACGACACACTTATCCGCTATGCTTCGGCAATCGTACTTCTTGCGTCTGGTGTCCTTCTCCTCCTTGCAATCTTCGGGGCCGCCGGTCCGGTCGGGACCACGGTCTTTTCTGCGAGCTATGCAGTAGTCGGCGTAGGGGCATTTCTACTCCCTATCGCACTTCTCACGGTCGGATTATATGCGGGGTTCGGGCGGCCTTTTCTTGCACCCTTAACCACCTCTGGTCTGCTTATTATTAGTGCCGCCGTGCTCGCATTTGCAGGTCTCTTCCCCGATGCTCATTTTGGCGGCATGACTGGTACTTGGGAGGGGCAAATACTTTCTCAATTTTTTGGTTTCTGGGGTGCACTCGTTCTTCTCTTCGCTACTATCACTATTGGGGTCGCTGTAGTGACTGACATCGAGGCACTTGTAGAGTTCCTTGGCCAAAACGTAGCGAGCTTGTGGGAACGGTTTCGTTCGCACAAAAACGAAGTCGAGTTTGATGAAGAAGGCGTCGTGGGCGTACCCGAAGAAATGGATGATGAGCAAGAGATGGGAGAAACTCCGGGCTCCACCGCTACCCCAGAACAGGAGCATGAGCCCGTCGTCACCATGTTTAATCGCCCTCTCGCTGAAGACAAAACCAACACTGGTATCGCTAACTTTGATGCTGAGTATGACCCGCCGCCACTTGCGATTCTCGCTGCTGATCGCGGAAAACCGGGCGTCGGCGACATTAAGGCAAATGCGAATATCATTAAGCGCACGTTCCAGAACTTCGGCATTCATCTCGAAATGGACGAGGTGTCGGTTGGCCCTACGGTCACACGCTATGCTGTAAAACCTGCCGAAGGGGTCCGTCTGTCCAAAATAGTCTCCCTCGCAAACAATCTTGAGCTCGCACTCGCCGCACACCCGGTCCGTATCGAGGCACCAATTCCTGGCAAGTCGCTTGTCGGTATCGAAGTACCAAATACGGTCAAAGCGATGGTGGGTCTCGGCGGACTCCTCACGAGCAATGAGTGGAATACGAGCGCAAAGCCACTCCTCGCGGCCCTTGGGCGCGATATCACGGGCACGCCCCACTATGTCAATATCGCCAAGATGCCTCACGGACTCGTCGCTGGCGCAACTGGTTCAGGAAAGTCGGTCGCCATACATGCGATCATCACATCGCTCCTTTATAGGAACGGCCCGAACCAACTCCGCTTCATTATGATCGACCCGAAGCGCGTCGAACTGACTGCCTACAACGGCATCCCCCACCTTCTCACCCCCGTAATCACAGACCCCAAGAAAACGATCATGTCGCTCAAATGGGCCGCCAAAGAAATGGAACGCCGCTACAACATACTCGAAGCCGAGCACGTTCGCGATATCGACTCCTACCACAGCACCATTTATGAGCCAGCGAAGAAAAGTGGGCGCGAAGAACTCCCTGAGGCACTCCCCTTCATTGTTATCGTCATCGATGAGCTTGCAGACATTATGCAAAGTTTCCCCCGCGAACTCGAAGCGTCGATTGTTCGCCTTGCACAGATGTCGCGCGCGGTCGGCATTCACCTCGTGCTCTCAACCCAACGCCCATCGGTCAACGTCATCACCGGCCTTATTAAGGCAAACGTTCCAACGCGTATGGCACTTCAGGTTGCCTCACAAATAGATTCGCGCACGATTCTCGACGGGTCGGGAGCAGAGACACTCCTTGGTGCCGGCGACATGCTCTACCTCTCGAGTGATATGCAAAAGCCGGTGCGCATTCAAACGGCATTCATTAGTGAGTCTGAGGTAAAGAAAGTGGTGAGTTATATCAAGA
Source organism: bacterium (assembly GCA_043762685.1). Taxonomy (GTDB): domain Bacteria; phylum Patescibacteriota; class Minisyncoccia; order Phycocordibacterales; family Phycocordibacteraceae; genus C7867-001. Next base: position 3,769 of record JAYUMM010000039.1, read on the forward strand.
GCCACAACGCTGGTGACCTCTCAAACATCGACCTCGGAGGTAACACAGTCTCGGTTGCCGCCGAACCAAATGACGTCATTGGGCTCGTGAACGGGAGCTTCGATGATGATGAGATAGACGATGATCTATATGACGATGCCAAAGCCGCGGTCGAAGAAGTTGGTCGCGCCTCGACCTCGTACCTTCAACGAAAACTAAAGATCGGCTATTCACGCGCCGCACGACTCATGGATGTGCTCGAAGCCCACGGCATTATCGGCCCAGCAGATGGGTCGAAACCGCGTGAAATACTCACCAAAGGCGCCTCGGCACCGCTCTCATCTGGTGGCACGGACGAGGAAGAGCTGTTCTAATGTGCAATGACGAACTACTT
>JAYUMM010000040.1:0-2195 GCA_043762685.1 bacterium
GATACCAAACACCTCGACCGATCCACCCGTCTTCGTCACGAGCCCAGTGACCACACCAATAAGGGTCGTCTTCCCTGCTCCGTTGGGGCCAAGGAGCGCGAAAAAGTCGCCCTTGGGTACCGTGAGCGATACACCATTTAGAGCGCGTGTACCACCCGCATACGTCTTCTCGAGATTTGAAATAGTGAGTGCTGCGTCAGACATAGATTAATTGAGGTCGCGAAAGGTCGGGTTATTGGCGTAGTCGGCCTTCCCAATCGGTGCGCCATTCTTACGTATGATCGCGTACGCTGCCACCACATGGAAGAAGAAGTTCGGGAGCACGTATTCGCGTGCGTAGTCGAAACCAGTCATATATTTGTCAGCGAAATACGGGAGCACGATCTGACGCGTCGCCGCATCTACGAAGGCCGTTTCGGGGAGAGTGTGGAGAAATTCGACCGTCTTGTCGATGCGCGACTCGAGCTCTGCAAAAGTTGTTTCGGTGTCGTCAAACTTTGGTGCTTCGATGCCCGCGAGTCGCGCGGCGGCGCCCTTGGCATTGTCGCAAGAACTCTGCACCTGCTTTATGAGAGGGAACATATCGGGTGCGAGACGGTCAGCGAGCATATCGGCTTCGCTCATTCCTTTTTCTTTTGCAAATGCTTCGGCCTTGGTCAAAACTATTTTCAAGCCGCCAAGCGACTTCACAAAAACCGGGATAGTGTAGGTGTATATTTCGTTCATGGGAACTATATTAGGGTCAAAGACTCTCTACTCTAACACGCCGAACAAAACCAGACAAAATTACATCAAAGAGAAAATCGCGGCGATACCCGAAACTGCCATAATGCCGATCGTCACCCAGCCAATACCAGAGGCCAGTGATTTATTCGCGTAGTCACCCATCAATTGTTTGTCGCTCGAGAGGCGCACCACAAAGAAAAGGACAATGGGCGCAATAATCCCATTTGCCACCGCCGCATAAATGAGCCCGCGTATCGGGTCAAGATGAAAGAAGTTCGCGATAATACCGATTACCACCGCGACAATGATGACCCCATAAAAAGCATAGGCCTGATCAAACTTGCGATAGAGGCCGTACTTCCACCCAAAGCTCTCGCTAATTGCATATGCAGCTGAGCCCGCGAGAACCGGCACCGCGAGGAGTCCGGTACCCACGACACCGATTGCAAAAAGAAGGAAGGCGAATTCGCCAAATGGTCGAAGGGCGAGAGCAGCCTGATCAGCAGTGGCGATATTGGTAATCCCGTGCGCGAAGAGCGTGCCTGCACACGCCGCGAAGATAAAGAAGGTAATGAGATTTGAAAAGAACATACCGCTCCACACGTCAGTGCGCATTCGCCGTACCGACTCTGGGCTCACCTGCTTGCGCCGTTCTTCGACCGTCACTTCCCCTTTTAGAATTTGTTCCTCCACTTCTTGCGACGTCTGCCAGAAGAAAAGATACGGGGAAATCGTAGTACCAAGGACCGCACAAATAAGGAAGATCTGATCTTTTGAGAACGTGAGTGAAGGGATCACCAAGTGACGAAGCACGTCGCCCCAATCAAGCCCGACTGAAAATGCAACGACCGCATATGAGAGGAGTGCGAGAGTGAGATATTTTAAATACTTCGCGTACTGCGCGTACGTGGTAAATATCTGGAGTACGAGACTCAAGAGTGCGAAAAAAATAACGAATGCTTCAAATCCGATATGCGGGAGCAAAAGACGCGTCGCGGCCGACATCGCTCCCAGGTCTGCCGCGATATTAAGAACGTTCGCAAAGAACAAGAGCCCGGCCACAATATAGAGCGTGCGGGCCGGGTACTGGCGGCGGATATTAGCGGCAAGCCCTTGCCCGCTGACGAGCCCGATGCGTGCGCACATCTCTTGCACCACCGCCATAAACGGGTAGGTAAAGAGTGAGAGCCAAATAAGCTGGAGCCCGTACTGCGCACCTGCCTGCGAATAGGTGGCGATACCCGACGGGTCGTCGTCAGCGGCACCCGTGGTAAGCCCAGGACCGAGCGTATCCCAATATTCTTCGGCGAGCCGAAGCGGATGCTTATTCGTTATCGCCTGCTCACTCTTCTCGACATAGATAATAGTCTCTTCAAATACTTCTTCGACTTCTTCTTTTAGTCCTCTTTCAACCATAGCCCCATTCTACCTGTTCTCCCCTCCCTGGGGGCACGTACTCCCCACTTATA
>JAYUMM010000041.1:0-9111 GCA_043762685.1 bacterium
GGGTACCTTCGGCTCTGAATGGCTCAAGTACCGCGATGCATCGCTCAATTCGACTCCTTTCTGGAGCGTGGACTTTACGACAGGTATTGGTTTTGTTCCGACCGCGTTTGTGACGACAGGTATTCTTGGTGCTCTCGCATGGATTGCACTCTTGCTACTTCTGGTTGTATTTGGCCTGCGCACGGTAATTCTACGTGCTCCTGAAGATGCGTCAGTGCGCTATACCGCGATACTCTCACTCGTGAGTGCGCTCTACCTCTTCACGATTGCGATCTTTAGTTTGCCAAATGCTGCCATTCTGGCGCTCGCATTTGTCTTTGCTGGACTGTTCGTCTCTACGACGCGGTTTGCCGCACGCGGCCAGCAATGGGGTGTAGTGTTCTCACGGAGCCCTCGCCTTGGTTTCGTGATTGTGTTCTCACTCACGATACTGCTCCTCACATCGGTTGTGGCGGCATACACACTCGCTGAGCATTACATCTCAATGAGCCAGCTCGCAAAAGCAAACGCACATTACAATTCGGGTAACTTCGACGCGGCTGATCAAGCGGCTCAGAGCTCAATTGCATTCTCACCAAACGTAAATGCGTATCAGGTACAGGCAGGTATCGCTATGGCGCGCCTCAATCAAATTGTCGGGTCTTCGACAATGCCGGCGACGACCGCACGCCAGGCGTTCCAGACCGCACTTTCTGCGGGCATTAACGCCGCACTTACCGCAACACGACTCAGCCCCAACAACTACCGCAGTTGGCTCTCACTCGGCAGTCTCTACGCTCAGGCAGTACCGCTCGGTGTCTCTGGTGCGTATGAAAGCGCCAAAACCGCTTATCAGAAAGCACAGGCATTGAACCCAACGAACCCTCAGATCCCGTATATTCTCGCGCAACTCGATATCTCGGCTAAGAACATCCAAGCAGCGCAGGATGACCTTAAGGCGGCCATCGCACTGAAGCAGGACTATACGGCGGCCGTCTTCCTCCTCTCCCAGCTTGAAGTCCAGACCGGAAATGTGAAGGATGCACTCACGTCGGCGCTTGCGGCAGCATACTTCACCCCGAATGACCCAAATATCCTCTTCCAGGTTGGGGTACTGTATGCGGTGCAGAATGACTTGCCGAATGCGGTAGCGGCACTCAGTGCTGCGGTTTCGGTAAACGCGCAATTTGCCAATGCACGGTACTTCCTTTCCGCGGTCTACGCAAAGTTGAATGACATACCGCATGCACTCGAACAGATGAAGGCGATAGCAGCTATGTCAGAAGACAATGCCAAGGCCGTTGCACCACAGCTTGCCGCGCTCCAGGATGGTAAGAATCCGTTCCCAGCGAGTCTCCTCTCAGTGGCGCCAGCACCAGTGAAATAGTCCCTCAGCGTTCTCTTGGAACTAATGCAGAAAAAAGGGTAGAATACGCCGATGGTTCGACGTATTCTCACTCGCATCACGACCCCGGTGCGTAGTCTTATGATGCGGCCGATACGCAGCCTACACCAGGCTGCGTATCTGCTTGCTGCACTCACTCTTGCATCTCAGTCACTTGCGCTCCTACGAGATCGAACGTTTGCCCACACACTCGGTGCCGGACAGACACTCGATCTCTACTACGCCGCGTTTCGCGTGCCAGACCTCGTCTTCGCACTCGTGTCGTCCCTCGTGAGCGCCTATGTGCTGATACCGCGTATTACTGGGATGGATCGAGAGGCGACGCGCCGACTCCTCTCTGAATCTGCAACATTCCTTTTTGGCGTCGGAGGGCTTATCTGTATTGTGCTTGGAATCTGGATGCCGCAGTTTCTTGCGTTTCTGTATCCGAACTTCGCCGTCTCACCTGCTGAAGGAGATTTTATTCTCTTGTCGCGCCTCCTCCTTTTACAACCGATTCTGCTTGGTCTCTCGGGGATACTTGGGAGCGTCACACAGGTACATCGACGCTTTGCACTCTTTGCACTTTCGCCCGTGCTCTATAATCTCGGGATTATTCTTGGGACCGTTGTGTTTTATCCGCGCTGGGGACTCCCGGGTATTGGCATGGGCGTTATTTTGGGTGCGATGGCGTACCTCGCGGTGAATATCCCTGTGGTCCTTGCGGCAGGGGTGATGCCCATGTGGCGTTGGCCGCGCTTTGCGCATATGGCATCGGTGGTGCGCGACTCGGTGCCGCGTTCACTCGCGCTCGGTATGGGTTCAGTGACCGCATTATTTCTCACCGCTCTCGCGTCTCGAATGGGTACAGGTGCTGTCTCAGTTTTCACGCTCGCAGGGAATCTAGAAGCGGTCCCCCTTGGGCTTATTGGTGCTTCGTATGCGGTGGCAGCATTTCCGGCGCTCTCTGAGGCATCGGCGATAGAGCGACGGGGTGAATTTACCGCTATTCTTTCAGCGAGTGCGCGGCATGTGATTCTGTGGTCAATCGTCGCTCTCGGGCTCATCGCAGTGCTTCGTGCACACCTCGTACGTATGATTCTCGGCACCGGTGCATTTGATTGGAATGCGACACGCCTTACCGCTGCACTTCTTGTGGTACTGACCGTAGGGCTGGTGGCACAAGGTCTCATCCTACTTTTCTCGCGTGCGCTCTATGCAGCGCGACAATCGTGGCGTCCGCTCCTCTATCAAATCGTTGGTGGTATGCTCACCATTGGGTTCGCGACCATATTTCTTTCGATGCCGACTGAAGGATTTCCGACTGCGTTTGCTGCTTTTCTCAAGATCGGCGATTTGCCGGGCGCAGCTATCCTCCTAATCGCACTTGCCGCGACACTTGGTCAGATAGGGTTGGTGATACTCTCACTTATTGCACTACGCACCGTAACGCCTGGTCTCGGTCGAACACTTATCCGGCCGTTTCTTGATGGCAGTCTTGCGGCCTTTGTGGGTGGTGCCGCCGCGTATATAACACTTACCCTCGAAGGAGGGATCGCACCACTCACGACTCTGGCGGCAGTCTTTTGGGAGGGGTGTCTTGCAGGTGCCATCGGTCTTGTGTTTGCGGCACTCGCACTTTTTGTGGTTGAGAATGAGGAATTTAAATTCGTCACGGGGGCAATTGGGAAAATCATTCGAACACGTACAGAGCGTTCTGCGGCACTTTCTCCCTCGGCAGAAGAACCCTTACCACTATGAACACGCAGCATATTCGAAATTTTTCTATCATCGCCCATGTCGATCATGGTAAGTCGACGCTCGCTGATCGTTTGCTTGAGCGTACCGGGGCCATCCCTGAGCGTTTGATGCGCGACCAGGTGCTCGACCGTATGGATCTCGAGCGTGAGCGCGGTATTACCATAAAAATGCAGCCCGTGCGGATGCAGTATCGGGATTACGTATTGAATCTTATTGATACTCCCGGACATATCGATTTCTCTTACGAAGTATCGCGCGCGCTCCATGCGGTGGAGGGGGTATTGCTCTTGGTTGACTCGACTCAGGGCGTCCAAGCACAGACGCTCACGACGCTTGCTGCCGCACAAGCACAGGGGTGTGTGATTATTCCGGTTGTTTCGAAGATCGATGCACCAGCAGCACGTGTCGCCGAGGTGACCGCTGAGCTTGCGCGACTGGTACACGTCTCGCCCGATGAGGTTATTCCCGTCTCAGGGAAGACTGGAGCAGGGGTTGAGGCATTACTCGAAGCTATAGTGCAGCGCGTACCACCTCCCGAGAATAAAGTCACCGAGAAGTCTTTAGTGACCGATGAGCCGAGAGGACTTATCTTTGATTTTTCTTACTCGACGCATCGTGGCGTGGCAGTGTATCTACGTGTGTTCAACGGCACTTTTAAGAAAGGGCAGCCACTCATCTTTCATGCGGCAGGGAAAGAGTTTGTCGCGCTTGAGACCGGCATTTTTACTCCAGGTGAGACGCCGGCTGACTCGCTCTCTGAAGGCGAAATTGGCTACATCGTGACGGGTATTAAGGAGCCGGGTGTGGTCGCAGTTGGCGATACGATTGGGGCGGTGAGAGGTACGCTGCCGTCACTGCCGGGCTATGCGCGCCCGCGTCCGGTCGTGTGGGCATCGGTCTACCCTGAGAGCCAAGACGACTTACCGCTCCTGCGTAAAGCACTTGAACGTCTACGCCTCTCGGACTCATCACTCTCTTTTGAAGAAGAGTCTTCGGGCGTGCTCGGGCGAGGATTCCGTTGTGGATTCTTAGGACTCCTCCATCTCGAGATTGTCACTGAGCGTTTGCGACGAGAGTTTGATTTGACGCTCATCGTTACGATACCGACTATCTCGTATGTGGTTACGAAAACGAACGGGAATCGAGAAGTGATCTATACTCCCGCGAAGTTTCCTGAGCACGGTGATATCGCAAAAATAGAAGAGCCGTGGACAAAAGTAATTATCATCACCCCGCCTGACTCGCTGAGTGCGCTGGTGCAAATGCTCTATGACCATGAAGCGAACACACTCGCCACTGAGACATATGGGGATGGGCGTATCGAGATGACAGTCGAGATGCCACTGCGTGAGTTGATGCGAGGATTCTTCGATAAATTAAAAAACATTTCCTCCGGTTATGCGTCGCTCTCCTATGAGTTGCTGCCGGAGCGTGAGGCAGACGTGGTCAAGCTTGAGATCCTTGTTGCTGAAGAGCCGGTAGCTGCCTTCGCGCGCGTGGTGGCACGTCGACGCATGGTAGAGGAGGGAGAAAAAATGGTAGAGAAGCTTCATGCTGCATTACCGAAACAACTCTTCGTGACAAAGATTCAAGCCAAAGTTCAAGGGAAGATTGTTTCTTCGCGTTCGCTCTCGGCGATGCGCAAAGACGTGACCGGCTACCTCTATGGCGGTGACGTTTCGCGCAAGAACAAGCTTCTCGATAAACAGAAAAAAGGGAAGAAGAAGATGCTCGAACGAGGAAAAGGGAAGGTAAATATTCCCGAGGAAGTATTTATGAAAATGGTGTAATCCTTGGCGGAGTAATATACTTCTCTCATGCGCGCGAAACAGTGGCGACAGGGGCTGTTGATTGGTTTACTGCTCATTGCAGCATTCTGGCTTGTGTCGAGTATCTGGGGGTTGGCCGTCAAAGCATTGGTGGCTGTTTCGCAGGCAAATGAAGCGAAAATACAGTACCAAGCGCTCGAGGAACGCAAAACGATGCTTCAGGCAAATCTCGCCGCGATTGCTACAACGCGCGGGAAGGATGCTGCTATTCGCACTGCGTTTGGGGTTGCGCGTCCTGGAGAAGAGGTTATCGTAGTGGTGCCCCCTGCGACAACGACCCCTTTCAAGGAGCCTTCGTGGTGGGAGAATTTGTGGAGTTGGTTTTAGAATCTGCGGAATTGGTTTAGTGGTAGAACAGTTGCTTCCCAAGCAACGGGCGGGAGTTCGATTCTCCCATTCCGCACTACTTTGCTCCGTTCTGAAACGGAGCTACGCAGTGCACGGCACCAAAAGTGAGTTTATGCTAGCATTATCGAAGACACGCAACTGTAACCCCCTTGAAAGGAGGGATTATGAAGATATTGAGTATAGTGCAAGGTGTCGCTGTCATTCGCCATAAAACGCTCATGCAAGCGTTCGAGCGCTTTGTCAGCGGTAATCTGATGGAGAAAATGAGGTGGCCGTTCGCGACACATCAGAACCAAACTCTGCGCGACCAGCTCGAACAAGATCGCTTTCTCGGGCAAATTGTCCGCCGCCCCATTGGCTTGGTCACCATCGAGGGCGATGTGCCGGTGGCTGAGTTTCGTGCGGATGTCGCGAAACAAGGCTTTGAGCCGGCAGAAATGGACGAAAGTCTTGCGTACCTGAAAGTCCTTAGGGAGCAGGGCGTTCGGCTCGGAAACGTGTTCCATCTTGAGACACCCATTCACGACGGGGTGGAGTTTCTCGAATACCGCCTCCTTTTGAATGAGCGGGGAATGGCGTTAAGAATTGTCCCTTACATTCCAGGCGGCACGATCTTGAAGAAAGGGTACACCATAATCGTCGCCAAGATCTTGGCGGCGCCGAAGGTAAAGTGAGCCGCAGTCGCGTTTACGCGGTTGCGGCTCCCTCATTTGGGTGTGGCTAACGTAGCGTGGTATACTGGGTGCATAACCGAATCCACATGAAGAATATAACTATTTACAGCACACCGACTTGCCACTTTTGCCACATGACGAAGGATTTCCTTACTGAAAAAGGCATTGGCTACACTGAGTTCAATGTTGCGCAGGACCTCGAGAAACGCCAAGAGATGATTCAGCGATCTGGTCAGATGGGTGTACCCGTTATTTTTGTCGAAAATGAAATGATTATCGGTTTTGACAAGGAGAGGCTTGAGTCACTCCTCGGCATTACCGCATAGGTGCTCGGCCCTCTTAGTTCAATGGATAGAACAGCCCCGTCCTAAGGGGTAGATGCTGGTTCGATTCCGGCAGGGGGCACAACCCTGGTATACTACAGACACCATGGACCCCGAAATAAAAAAGCAGCTCGAAGAGATTCATGCGCTCGTTAAAGATAATCATCACCTTTTACGTGAAGTGCGTCGGCACCAGATTATCGAAATGTTTGGCAAGTATATCTTCTGGCTTATTTTTATCACTGGTTCTGTGTTCGGTGTCGTCAATTATCTCCAGCCGCTCGCTGCTAAATTCTCATCTTCGACCGGAATGACCCCTTCTGGGCTCTTTGGTTTGCCGACTTCCGCAGATATCCAAAAGCTGATAAACTCCTATAAACTGGGGCAGCAGTAGCCCCGAATGCTTGGATAGCTCAGTTGGTAGAGCACTTCCCTGAAGAGGAAGGGGTCCCCGGTTCGAGCCCGGGTCCAAGCACCCGTATGCGACAGAAGATCTTTCTCTGGATGCAAAAACATGAGCGCCATTTTTCTGCGCTTGCCATGGTCGCGGGCTTTGTTGCCGATAACTTCGCGTTTGCACGTGTCGATCTTTGGCAGGCGCAGGCATTTCTTGCGGCGTATACCATTTCATGTTTTATTGCGATCCCGCTCCACCACTGGATTGAGGCGCGTGGTGCACGCGGGAAGCGTATGCCGCGATGGAGGATACTCTTACCGATTGCGACGCAGTTTGCGCTCGGCGGATTCTGGAGTGCATTCGTTATCTTTTATGGGCGTTCGGCAGTGTTTGGGGCCTCGTGGCCGTTTCTCTTATTTATATTCCTTATATTTTTAGGGAGCGAATATCTTCACCACTATCACGCACGATTGGTCTTTACGAGTATTCTCTTTTTTTTCGCACTCTACTCAACGGCGATTTTTATGGTACCGGTCTATACCGGCACGCTCGGGACGGTGACTTTTCTCGAGAGCGGGGCAGTGGCAGTGGGAATTTTCGCACTCTTTACGATTCTCTTGCGTCTGTTGGCGCAGGAGCGGTTTCAAAACGATGTGTGGCGCATTCGCGTTGGTGCGGGCACCGTCCTTGTCTTGATGAATCTCTTTTATTTTACCAATATCTTGCCGCCTCTCCCACTCTCAGCAGTGGTGTCGGGTATCTACCATAAAGTGTGGCATGTCCCCGGTGCCTATCTTGCGCAGAGCGAGCCTGAGTCGTGGCAGGTGCACTATCTAGGGTTCTCTCCGACACTCCACATAACTACCGGAGAGTCACTCTATGCCTACAGTTCAGTCTTTGCACCCACCTCACTCATCACGAGTATCTCGCATCATTGGCAGTGGTATGACCCAACTCAGAAAAAGTGGGATACAAAAGCTGTGGTGACGTATTCGATTGTTGGTGGCCGTGATGGTGGGTACCGTGGATACTCAAAAATGAGTATTACTAATCTCGGTGCGTGGCGCGTAAATATTAAAACGACCGATGGTCGGCTTATCGAACAAATCCCATTCACTGCCGTTTCGGTAGATACTCCTGTGCTCGAAGAGACGATTACACTAAAATAAAAACAAGTTCTAACCGGCCTTTACACGGAGCTTGGTCTGTTTTGCTTTGTCGAGACGGGGAAGGATAAGTGTAAGGAGTCCGTCTTTGGCGCTGGCGGATGCGGCCTCAACATCAACCTCTTGGGGGAGGAGTATCGTACGAGAAAATGAGCCCCAGAACAGTTCTCGGGTAAAATAGTCGTTTGTCGCTACTTGTTCGCGCTCCATTCGTGATCCACTGATCTCAACCATGTCACGTCCAATATTAATACTGAGTTCGTCGGGGCGCACTCCAGCGACAAAAGCACGAATGATTATGTCGCTCGGGGTCTGGTGGACGTCGACCGGGAGTTGTCCCTCATTTTCGTGCGTGTCACCTGCAAATAGACTTTGCTTGCCGGTAGATGGATTCTCACGTGAGGTAATGTTTTTTTGGGGCAGAGTTGAGACGAGTGGTAGATCATCCTCAAATGAATCTGCTAAAGAATGTACCGCTGGAGTATTGCCAGAGAGACGTTCGAAGAAAGAAGGCTTTGTATTCATAATCGATGTGAAGAATTAGAGAAAGTACGGTACTGAAAATATTTGAGCACTTCAAATGCTGCGAAGAAAATAACGGCGACGGTCCAAACAAGGAAGAATGCCGTAAGCGTGGTCGAAGCACCTTCACTGATAATAAGCTCGTTAAAGGCGGTATGCAATGAGATGGCGAGGATAAGTCCTAGTGCCGATGCGCAAATGCGTGCGGGCGGGCTCGCTTTTGTAGAAAAGGCGAGCGCGAACCCAATCGACGCCGAAGCGACCACGTGGAGAAGGGTAGAGCCAAGGAAGCGAACGTTATCAGTGAATACGCCGTCGATAATTTGGCCATCAAAGAGTACAGAACTTAAGAAAAGAATATTCTCGGCTGCGGCGAAGCCAAGCGCCACGGTCAGCATATAGATGACGTAGTCTGGTGCTTCGTCGACAGCGTTTCGCCATAGGATAAAGATCGCTGCCATCGCATATTTCAACACTTCTTCAATAAGAGCCCAACCAGTGAGATACGAGAATGTGTTGGTAAGGTGTACCCTCACGTACTGTTCAAACGGTATCGCAAGGGGCACGGCGACCATACCCGCAATAAATGCGAGCGCGATGAGCTTCTTAGGTTCGGGATGATTTGCATCCTCTTTAAGGAGAAAGTAGAGCCAAATGAACGATGGCAAGAGGCCCCCGATAAATGCGTAGCCGAGTGTAGTAACGGTCACTGCTCTATTGTAGCACTA
>JAYUMM010000042.1:0-7067 GCA_043762685.1 bacterium
CCCGCAAGAAAAAGTGCGACTTTTCGTATAGTGCGGCGATACGCTTTTATATCGAACGCACTTGCTTGTGTAGGCAAGCGCGGATATTGCGCGATCTGGGTATTAAATTCTATTTGTGCACGGTTCTGCTTGTTTTTGGCCGTAACCGGCTTTGGTGTGTCATAAAAAGGAAAGATACGGCGAATGAGCCGCAGCCCCTCACGCAATTGCGCCCCCGAAGGGAACGGCCCAAAAATATTTTGTAAGGTTTCACCTCCCGATGTGGAGTTCTTGAAATCGATATCTTTACCACGTATCACAAGCACGCGCGGTATCTCCTCGTTGGTTATCACCGCATAGAGAAATGTTTTGTCGTCTTTCCCATCACTATTCCCTTTTGGTTTATATTTTTTAATCAAAGCCGCCTCGCGTACCAGGGCCTCGAGCACGGTCGGCGTTGGCTCATGCGCAATGCGATCGGCTTTGGTGACCATATCCACCACACGGGGCCCGCGCGTTGCTATGAGGTCATCATCGAAATAACTCCGTACGCGGTCGCGGAGGCTTGTTGCCTTACCGACATACAGCACCTTCCTCCCTTTCTTGAAGAGGTACACCCCGGGCACATCCGGTAGGTTGAATTTTACTAAATCTTGCTTCTCCATATGGTTAGTTTGCCTTACCTAGGGGCTTTTAATAAGACTTGACAAATTAATTCAAAGGTGTATAATAGAATCACAAGCTAGTTTTGCTCCTTTCCTAACCTACGTGAGGCTCACATGAGCATTGTTTACCAAGTCTTTGGCTGGGCCGGCATGATCCTCTTCCTCGTGAACTATGGCCTTGTTTCGAGCGGGAAGCTCGACGGAACAAGCCGGAAGTACAACTAGATTCAGGTCATCGCGGCGATTGCAATTGCCATCAGCCTCCTGCCCGGCGTAAAGGCAGGCACCCTGCCGACGATACTCCTAGAAATCGCGTTCATCATCATCGGCCTCCGGGCCATCTGGAAGTTCCGCTGATCAACGAGGAACGCGGCAAGAAGCCGGCATGCAGAAAGGATATACGTATCCCTTCCGCATGCCGGTTTTTCATTTATGCTTGACCCGTTTACGCAGCGCTTTAGCGAGGTATTCACCCGTATAGGAGCCCTTAGTGTCGGCTACCTCTTCCGGCGTGCCCTTCGCGATTACCTTGCCGCCACCTGCGCCGCCCTCGGGGCCGAAGTCGATGAGATAGTCAGCAGATTTAATCACATCGAGATTGTGCTCGATGACCACGACGGTGTTACCGCGGCGCACGAGCTCCTGCAAGATCTCAATGAGTTTACGAACATCTTCATAGTGGAGACCGACCGTCGGCTCATCGAGAAGATAGATGGTCTTCATCGTCTGTGAGCGGTAGAGCTCACTCGCGATCTTGACTCGCTGTGCCTCGCCGCCCGAGAGCGTCGTTGCACTCTGCCCAAGCGTAAGGTACTGCAGCCCCGTCGAGTTGAGGCTCATCAAGCGCTCGTTAATCGCGGGGATATCACCAAAAAACTTCTCAGCTTCTTCGATCGTCATTTGCAGTACTTCATAAATATTCTTGCCACGAAAGGTCACTTCAAGCGTTTCTTTCATAAAGCGCTTGCCCATACAAATGTCGCAGGTGACGTAAACCGTCGGCAAGAAGTGCATCTCCACCGCAATCGAACCATTGCCCTGACACGCTTCGCAGCGGCCACCAGGAACGTTAAAGGAGAAGCGGCCCGGCTTCCAACCACGCGCACGCGACTCAGACGTAGCAGCGAATAGGTCGCGAATATGCGTAAATGCACCGGTGTAGGTGGCGGGGTTCGAGCGCGGCGTTCGGCCTATAGGCGACTGGTCGATCAGCACTGCGCGCCCGACGTATTCGGTACCGGTCAGCGTTGCGACGTGCTCCAGCTTTGCCTCGCGGCGCGCGAAGCGTTTTGCAATATTCTTATGAAGCACATCGTAGAGGAAGGTGGACTTCCCGCTCCCCGACACACCCGTGATGCAGACGAGCTTACCGAGTGGTACATCCACATTTTGATTTTTTAAATTATGAAGGGTCGCGCCACGCACTTTAATCCACCCCTTCTCACTCGTGCGGCGCTCCTCGGGCACTTGTATTTCTTTTTCTTCGCGCAAATACGCGAGCGTGAGCGAATTACTTTCATTCGACTTTGCGGTCAAGAGATCATCGAGCCAACCTGCCGAGACCACATTCCCGCCATGCACACCTGCGCCGGGGCCAATGTCGATAAGATAGTCAGAAGAATAGATAGTCTCTTCATCATGTTCGACGACAATGATTGTGTTCCCGAGCTCTTTGAGCACGAGGAGTGTTTTTATAAGACGGTCATTGTCGCGCTGGTGGAGTCCAATCGTCGGCTCGTCGAGCACGTAGAGCGCACCTGTGAGCCCACTGCCGAGCTGAGACGCGAGACGTATGCGCTGCGCTTCGCCACCCGAGAGCGTTGCCGCTGAGCGGTTCAGCGTAAGATAATCGAGGCCGACATTCAGCATAAAGGAGAGCCGTGCATCGATCTCTTTCAAAATAGGCATCGCAATATCAAATTTCATTTCTGAAAGTTCAATCGAATCCACAAACTCCTTCGCTTCGCGTATCGACATATTCGTGAAGTCGACAATGCTCTTGCCAAGCGTTTTATCTTTTTTCGATTTTAAATACACACGCAGTGCTTCAGGGCGGAGCCGCTTCCCTTCGCAAATAGGACACACCGCCTCTGAGAAAAGCGACTCCGTCCCGAGCCCATGGCACTCCGGGCACGCGCCATACGGCGAGTTGAAGGAAAAGAGACGTGGCTCTACCTCGGGGAATGAGGCACCGTCTTTAGGGCAGATAAACTTCGATGAAAGTGTCTCGGTCGTGCCGTCGGCGTGCTGAATTTTAACTAAGCCATCGGCCTGTTTGAGTGCGAGCTCCAAAGCTTCAGAGAGGCGCTCTCGCGCGCCTTGGGTGGTGCGTGCAAACTCGGATACGAAAATGGAGTCGACGAGTGCGTCGATGCTGTGCATTTTATTTCTATCAAGCTCTATTTTCTCGCGCAGCGAGTGCGGCTTGCCGTCTATTACCACGCGCTCATACCCTTTACTCAAGAGATCGTAGAGGAGTTGGTAGTATTCGCCTTTGCGCCCGACCACCACCGGTGCATAGATTGTAACCGCACTTTTATCAACCGCGACACCCATCACTTTTTCTCCCTGCGCTGGCATACCTTTGCGCTTCGCCTCCACGCGCGTAAAGACCATTTTAATCATCTCTTCTTTGGAGAGGCGCACAATCGGCACGTCGTGGTGGATACAGTAGGGCTGGCCTGCGCGCGCATAGAGCACGCGCAAGTAGTCGTAGATCTCGGTCACCGTTGCTACGGTAGAGCGCGGGTTATTTGAGCGGCTCTTTTGGTCAATCGAGATAGCGGGTGAGAGACCGCTGATCTCATCCACATCGGGCTTCGCCATTTGATTGAGAAATTGGCGCGCATACGCCGAAAGCGATTCGATGTAGCGGCGCTGACCTTCGGCAAAGATCGTGTCGAAAGCAAGAGAAGACTTTCCGCTCCCGGAGAGGCCAGTAATAACCGTCATCGCGCCGCGCGGCATCTCGACGTCAATATTCTTTAAATTATGGGTGCGCGCACCCCTCACGCGGAGCCAGTCGCTCCCGTGCTTGTGTTTATGGTCCTCCTTGGGGGTTGATTTCTTCATACTTAAATCCTGCCCGTGGCGGGGCAGGTACGGGGTGATTATACATCAGAAATAGAAAAAGGGCACCCGTGGGTGCCCTTTCGAGGAAAGTTCCCTCACCATTTCACTCCGACGGCCTTTCGCGCCTTGGCCGCCGCTGCCTTCACGCACTCCTCTTGACCATCGGGTACCGCATCCCCGCGAACCCCGCAATCCTGATCTCGGTATCCGAGCTCGAGGAAGTAAACGTAGTCGCGAGTCTCTTCTCGTAGCCAAAGGGAGCAAAGGTACTGGACGGTAATCGAAGAGAAGAATGCGCCGACCGCCACCAACAGCAGTGCCTGCAGTATCGACCGCACCCAATCCCCGCCCGACTTCTCACGAACCAATGATTTAGACATGAGATCCTCCTTTCCTATGTCCACTCTCTGTAGTAGCTCGCGGTAGTGGTGTTCGTCAACCCCCTGACAGCGGTTTGCGTATGCGGGGTTTGCGCGCTTTAGGTCCCGTGCCTTCGAGCTTATAGATCTCATCGCGGATAAGCGCGGCGGTCTCAAAGTCGAGCTGCTCCACCGCTTCTGCCATCTCTTCCCTCTTACGTTTAATAAACTCTTTAGGATCCTCTTTGTACGCAAGCGTGTCGAGCACCAAGAGCTCATCGATGGTGCGCTGGTGCTCAGTACGCATCGAGGCAGCGATGTCGCGTATCTCTTTTTTAATCGTTTGTGGCGTGATGCCGTGCTTCTTGTTATACGCCATCTGGAGCGCTCGGCGGCGATTGGTCTCGCTAATCGCACGGTCAAGCGACCCGGTCATCTGGTCGGCGCACAGGATCACGCGGCCGAGAACGTTGCGCGCGGCGCGTCCGATGGTCTGGATCAGCGAGGTCTCACTGCGCAAGAAGCCCTCTTTGTCGGCATCGAGAATACCCACGAGCTCTACCTCGGGCAGGTCGAGCCCTTCGCGCAAGAGATTCACCCCAACCAGGATGTCGAAACCACCTTGGCGGAACTTCGTAAGAATATCAATGCGGTCTATCGTCTTCACATCAGAGTGAAGATACTCTGCCTTGATTCCCTTCTCGCGCAAGAAGCTCGCCAAGTCTTCGGCCATCTGCTTGGTAAGCGTCGTCGCGAGCGCGCGGCCACCACGTTTAATAACTATTTCTGCTTCAATAATAAAATCAGCAATCTGGCCTTTATAGTCGCCAGTGTCGCTCACGCCTCGGATCGTGAGCTCGGGGTCGATAAGGCCGGTCGGGCGAATCACCTGCTCCACAATCTGCTCGGAGTGTGCCTTTTCATAAGCACCTGGTGTCGCGCTCGTGTAGAGCACTTGCCCCACGCGCTCTTCAAACTCTTCAAACCGGAGTGGGCGATTGTCCCGAGCTGAGGGAAGCCGGAAGCCGTACTCGACCAACACGTCTTTGCGCGACTTATCGCCTGCATACATACCACCGATTTGCGAGACGGTGACGTGCGACTCATCAATGACCGTCAAGAAGTCTGCCGAACCATCTTTCTTGTGGGGGAAATAGGAGAGGAGGGTGTGTGGCGGCTCGCCCGGCGCACGCTTGTCGAAGTGGCGCGAGTAGTTCTCAATGCCGCTCGTGTACCCAAGCTCTCGTATGAGTGCAATATCATGGAGCGTGCGGCGCTTCAATCGCTCGTGTTCTAAGGGCTTTTCTTCGCGCTTAAACTTGGCGAGTTGCTCGTCGAGCTCGAGCTTAATGTCTTCGATGGCACGCAGTCGCTCTTCTTCGTTCGTCACAAAGTGTTTTGCCGGAAAGACAAAGACCGATGCGGGCTCACTCATTTTCGCGCGCGAGACCGGGTCGAGCTGGTCGATAGAGGCGACAATGTCTGCGTCGAAGCCGATGCGATACATAACGCGTTCGTTCACTGGCATAAACTCAAGTGAGTTGCCGATGGCGCGCAGTTGACCAGGATTAAGATCGGCAATCGTCCGCTCAAAATAGATACCGACAAGCTTACGGATAAGCGCCGCACGATCTTCTTTGGCACCTTTCTCTATCTTCACGTGCACTTTCTCATATTCTTCAGGCGAGCCGAGGCCGTAGATGGCAGAAACTGACGCGACAATAATCACATCTTTGCGGGTCAGAAGCGCTTGTGTCGCCGCATGGCGCAAGCGATCAATCTCGGCGTTGATCATCGCTTCTTTCTCGATATAGGTATCGGAGTGCGCGATGTACGCCTCGGGCTGGTAGTAGTCGTAGTAGGAGACGAAGTAGTGCACCGCATTCTCCGGGAAGAATTCGCGGTACTCCTGCGCGAGCTGCGCCGCGAGCGTTTTGTTGTGAGCGAGCACCAAGGTCGATTTGTCGTGCTGCGCAATTACATTCGCCACGGTGAAAGTTTTGCCAGAACCAGTCACGCCAAAAAGCGTCTGATGCCGCAGTCCCCGCTCGAGACCCTCCTCGAGTTTCGCAATTGCCTGCGGCTGGTCGCCTGCCGGCTCAAAAGGGAGATGGAGTTTGAAGTTAGCCATGATAATACTGTTGTATGAAGTCTGCACGATATTCATCGAAACGTCCATCAAGAATTGCCTGGCGCGCGCCATCGACCAGCCGGAGGATGAAGCCGACATTGTGCATCGAGCAGATCATCGAACCGAGCATTTCTTTACTGTGGATCAAATGCGCAACATATGCGCGCGTAAAGCCTTCAGTACCCGGGATACTGATTGTGAGATCGAGCGGGCCAAAGTCGTCGCGAAAACGCTCACCCGTAAGGTGAATGATACCGTGCCGCGTGTAGATAGAGCCGTGGCGACCAATGCGAGTGGCGGCTACACAGTCAAAAAGATCCATCCCATGTGCAATACCCTCAAGAACGTCGCCCGGCTCGCCGATACCAAGAAAATGTTTCGGCAACTCTATAGGAAGCACTGATACTGCGGCGCCAAGGGCGCCACGCATATCCTCTTTCGAGAACGACCCGCCTATGCCAATACCATCGAAGCCAAGTGATGCGATCTCTTTTGCGGATTCGCGGCGCAGATCTTCATGACGACCTCCCTGCACAATACCAAATATCGCCTGCTGCTTATTCGCGTCAATATTGTGACGGTGAGTAGTAAGTGAACGTGAGGCCCAGCGGTGAGTGCGTTCCATCGCCTCCTTCTGATACTCGTACGGCTCAATAGGCGAGGTGCACTCGTCGAACGCAAAGAAAATATCGGCGCCAAGGGCCTGCTGAATCTCTACCGAGCGCTCGGGCGTAAAGCGGTGGAGAGAGCCATCGTGGTGCGAGGTGAACGTGACCCCCTCATCATCAATCACCGCAAGTTGGCCGTGCTGGCTCGCCACACTCTCGTCATACACCGCGACTGACTCTTCTTGCGGCGCAT
>JAYUMM010000043.1:0-3011 GCA_043762685.1 bacterium
TCTATCGGGTACTGGTTTCTGAAGTGATGCTGCAGCAGACGCAGGTCGAGCGGGTAATTCTGTTTTATACAAAATTCATGAAGGCATTCCCGACTGCTAAGAAGCTTGCCGAGGCACCACTCTCGCGGGTGCTCGTGGCTTGGCAAGGGCTCGGCTATAATCGTCGTGCGCAAATGCTCCATCAGGCAGCTAAAAGGTTCGACCTTGTTACAAGGTCGAACCTTGTTGCGCAACTTGAGAAATTGCCAGGGGTAGGGCCGTACACCGCGCGGGCGGTCGCGGCGTTTGCCTATAACGAAGACGTGGTATTTGTCGAAACAAATATTCGTACCGCTATCATTCACCATTTCTTTTCCAAGAAAACGAATGTCACAGATACGGCTATTACACAGATTCTTATGCAGTGTGTACCGAAAGGGAGGTCACGAGAGTGGTACAGCGCGCTTATGGACTACGGCGCACATCTGAAGCGTTCGGGTATTTCGCATAATACGCGAAGTACAACGTATACGAAGCAATTGAAATTTGCTGGATCACTTCGCGAGGCACGGGGTGCTATTTTGCGCGAGCTCACTCACGGACCGGCGACCACCACCCGTCTGGTCGGACTTCTTGGGCCAGACAGAGCTTCGCATTTGCGTACTGCGCTCGAAGTGCTCGTAAAAGAAAAAATGATTCTAAAAAAAACGACCCGTTACACACTGGCCGATTAACGAAAATCTTTTATTCGCAGAGTCGTGGCCATACCTGCGACCGCAATGAATGTGCCAGTAAGAAGAAAGAAGAGGTGAAAGTTTCCATAAAGGAGAATAAGACTCGCGATCATGGGACCGACCGTATTTGCGAGTGGCCACACACTGCGGAAGAAACTTATAGAATTGATATCTTGCACCGAGACCCGACGAAAAAAATGGCCCTCGGTCATACCCTCGATGAGGGCGGCACCAACACGAGAGCTTACGAGAATGGTGATAATAAGCGCAAGTGAAGAGGTGGGGGTCAGCATACTGAGCGCGGCGAGTGCTGTACCAGCGATGAAGAATCCGACGAACAGCATCTCTTTATCTCCGAGTAAGCGATCTGCTATCCAGCCCGCAGGATACTCAAGAAGGACATACGGTATGAGTGCAATCGAGAATATCCAGCCGAGACTTGACCAGGGAATGCCGAGATTGGTATGGAGAAAAATGGGAGTATAGAATGGCGCCCAAATGTAGAAAAGATACAGAAGGAAGTGTGCGAACGTGACTGACGAGAGATCGCGATCCCGCGCGACACAAAGGAAGGTATCTCTCATGTGTGAGGGGTGTCGTACAACCGCTCTCGGGAGGGTGCTCACCGCTAAGAGTACAATAAAAGGAACGAGCATTGCTGCCGCGGCGATAAATACGCGGCCATATTCATTTGTATTTACCAAGAGCGCAGCGAGTAGAAGTGGTGCGGCGAGTACCCCAATGTTCCACGCAGTTAAGAAAATAGTACGAACGCGACCCACACCATCGTTCGCGGAACTCGCTACCTCAAGGAGGATGTCGAGTCCGTAGGAGACACAAGGTTGGAGTGCAAGTACGACGATGACGAAGAGCGTTCCTGCGATAGCACCGGGCGCCACCGAGAGTGCAAGGAGCGTGAGCATCTCTACGGTACCAAAGATGAGCACAAGTTTTTGTGCCCCATAGCGCGTCTCCCAGTGAGGGAGGAGCAGAAAGAGAATAAGTGCGACCAATCCGCCGACAGCAATGACGACCCCCATGTATACCTCAGACATATACAAAGTGAGAAAGGGGAGAAGCACGTAAATAGTCACTGTTGTCGAGACGGAGAAAAAGAAGTTACCAAAAAAGAGAATAGCCCGCGGATTCATTACGAAAAAGCATAGCATATAGAAAAACAGCGCGGCGCCATAAGCGCCGCGCTGTTTTTCTAACTAATTACATTCCAATCAGTACGGGTATCACCATCGGCGCTTTGTTGGTGCGCGTGAAGAGGAAACCAGCCATCACATCAGTGAGTGTGTTCTTTACATAATCAAGATCAATCGGATTCATATTGAGTGTTGCGTCCTCGATTGTTTTCTTAATCAGGATGCGCCCTTCATTTAGGAGTTCTTGAGATTCGCGCAGGTACACGAATCCGCGACTAATGATGTCGGGTGATTTACGGAGTTTGCCGGTCTTGAGGTTGACGCTCGCAATGATGACGAACATACCGTCTTTGGCCAAGGATTGGCGATCGCGAATGACAACTTCCTGCATATCACCAATGGTGAATCCGTCGACCACCATCGGAGACGACGGCACCTTCTGCTTGTGCACGTTGAGGTGAGTGCTGTCTTCGATGTCGATGACCGTACCGTTATCGGCGAGAATAATGTTTTCTCGCGGGAACCCAGACTGCTCGACTGCTTTTGCGTGACAAGTGGTCATTGAGCGATACCCGTATCCTGGCATAAAGAAGTTCGGATGCACCTGCTTGTTGATCCAGACGAGCTCTCCAGTATTACCGTGGCCAGTCGAGTGAACGTCTGAAGAGCGGTAATGAATAAGGGTTACGTTATGGCGATAGAGATTATCTTTCAATTTCTGTACGGCAATCTCGTTTCCAGGAATGACGGATGAAGAGAGTACGATCGTATCGCGCTCGTTGAGTGTAATGTACTTATGCTGCTTGGTCGCGATGCGCATAAGCGCAGCGAACTCTTCGCCTTGGGCACCAGTCGAGAGGATGACAATCTTATCGGGCGAGTAGTTCGTGAGATCTTGTGCCTGAATGAACGTATCTTTGTTCACCTTCAAGAGGCCGGTCTTCTCGGCGATTTCAAGATTAGTTTTGATTGAGCGGCCTTCGAGCACAATTTTCTTTCCATTCTTTTCTGCCGCTTCCATAATATGGATCATGCGTTCGAACTGCGACGCAAAGGTGCCAATGATAAGGCGGCCGGACACGGTTTTAATGATGTCGTCAAGGGTCTGAATGACTCTCGATTCGGGAATAGAGAAGCCATCCTTCTC
>JAYUMM010000044.1:0-2972 GCA_043762685.1 bacterium
CCTTTATATCGAATAGCTCAGAGAAAAAATTGCTGTTCATAGCTTAGTTGATTATGAATAGACCTATTATAGCTCCTGGGCACCAGGAGCGCTATTGACCCTGGAGCGTGGCGAGCAGCTTTAGAAGTGCGGCGTGCGCAGGCAGTTTTGACTCATTCAAATTTGCGTCTGTCCAGTTCATCACACCAGTATCAACCGCATCGAAGCGGAGCACGTCAGTAGCGCGAGCAAGGTAGTAGGCAGTATCGACGACACCTTCAAAGCGCTCAATCGAGACGACTGTAAAGCGGTGGTTCCCGAGCACCGTCGAGGTAAATGAGGTGACACTTACCGGCGCGCCCGAGGCGCCGCCGATTGTTGTTTTTTGTATGGTCGCAAGTGCCGTCGAGGACGCTTCGATTGGGTACTGATGAATCGTAATACTCCCGGTAGCCGTCGATGATGCATTTGCCATAAGCTCATAGGTCACGAGACCAGAAGTGTCGGCGAGCGCAGTTTCTTTAAGCCCTTGAGGGAGCGCAAAAGAAATCGAGAGACTGGGGAATGACATATTCGGTGGCAGGCATGCCGAAAAGACACAAGACATTCCGGTACGGGTGACTGAGGTCCCGTCTGGGCAGACCTGTGCATCAAGCGGGCACGCGATCGGCTGGCCTGGATGCTCAACTACATTGCGGTACAGGAGTCCCCCAAAGCCGATAACGACAATCAGTGCAATACCGAACAGAAGATTTTTCATAGGTAAATACCCTAGAGTACCTTAATCGCCTCATCAAGCGAAATTCGCCCTGCTTTTATTTTGTCGACCACGTCGTCTTGGAGCGTCCGCATACCGGCCTGAATCGCATACGTTTGGAGCTCGGCAATCGACACTCCCTGCACAACGAGCGCGCGCATCGTTTCATCAAAAATAAGCATCGAGAACACACCAACACGGCCTTTGTAGCCAGACCCAGAGCACTGCTCACATCCTGCACCTTTGCGTACCTGCACCTGCGAGAGATCAATCCCAAGCTGCTCAGCCAGAAATGCATTGGGGTTCGGATCATCAATGACGCAGTTTGGGCAGATAGCCCGTACGAGACGCTTTGCCATAATGCCATTTATCGAATACGCAATGAGACTCTTATCGAGACCCATATCCAAGAGGCGCGCGATGGTGCCGACGACACTGTTGGCGTGGACTGTCGAGCAGACGACGCGACCGATAAGCGCTGAACGAATTGCGTATTCGGCCGTCGCTACATCACGAATCTCCCCTATCATGAGCACGTCTGGGTCCTGTCGCAGAATAGCGCGCATCGCCGCGTCATAGGTAAAGCCACGCGCTTCGTTTAGCTCTCCTTGCCGCATCCAGTCGACATGAAACTCGACAGGGTCTTCGATCGTCATCACGTTTTTCTCTTCACTCTTGAGCTGATCGAGAAATGAGTAGAGTGTGGTCGTCTTACCACTCCCGGTCGGCCCCGTAATAAGGAAGATACCCGACGAGCGTGTAAGCAGCGTGCGGAATTGACCAAGGGTGTGCTCGTCCATATCGAGCTCGCTAAAGCCACGGAGTGCGGTTGAGCGACTCAAGAGCCGTGCGACGATGACCTGACCATTCACCGACGGGAAAATCGAGAGGCGAACATCGACCGCATTCTCCGATCGGCGTTTCGCGGTCAGTTCGATAGATGAATCTGACTCAACGCTGCCTGGTTCATTTACTTTCTTAACTTCGACACCCTGCGCCGTCCGAAAGAGCTCAATGTGCCCATCTTGGGGGATGAAGTGCTCAGTGATGTCCATACTCGCCATCACTTTGATCGTGTTCACCACTGCTGCATAGTCTTCGAGCGATAAACGCAGACGCTCTTGCAAGATACCGTCAATGCGATACCGTACCGCGACACGATCGATATGCGGCTCGATGTGGAGGTCAGAGGCACCGGCGTCGACGGCTTTTAAGAAAAGTTGTTTAACGAAATCTTCTGTCGTTTTGATCGACTGCGGCTCATCCATAGCCCGTATGATACCAGATGATAATTTTTTTGGGGCGGCTAGAGAGAATCGAACTCTCGATATCGGCTCCACAAACCGAAGTTTTACCACTAAACTATAGCCGCCATGCTGGTCACGCCACTGTGGCTGACACACAATTTTTATAACACAAATTCGCTAAATGCGCGCGTTTTAGTACTTTGGGGTTTCTTCGGCGACGCCCGCAAGATGATTCGCGAGGCGTGCGAGCGCGAAGAGAAGTGAAGAGAGGCGGTTGAGGTACGCAAGCGCGGGCGCCGAAAGCTCATGAGTCTGCAGTTCGTGCACCGCGATCACTCGCCGCTCGGCTCTACGGGAGAGCGTACGCGCAACGTCGAGGAGCGCTGATAACTCCGTCCCTCCTGCGATCGAGAATCCCTTGAGGGGTGGAATCTCTTTCTCGATTGCATTCACGATATCCTCAATTCCCTTTACCTGCTCCTCCCCCACTCGCTTGTTCGCCCCCGCAACTTCGGCCTGAATAATGAAGAGTGTTTTTTGCGCATCATAAACGGCTTCGCGGATGCGCGGCTCGCTCCCGCTTCGCATCTTCACAAAACCAAGATATGCGTTGAGCTCGTCGAGTGAACCGAGTGCCTCGGGCAATTCTGACGATTTCGAAATCCGCTGCTGGTTACAGCCAAATGCGGTCGTCGTCCCCGAGTCTCCCTTGCCGGTGTAGAGCATACACAAAGTATACGATGTACCTACTTAGACGCCCAGAGGCTTGGTCAGGAATAATTCGCTCGACTTGTATACCGACTCCGTCTTTCAAGTCCTCTCCCGGGCTAAAAAACAATAATCGCCGCATGCATCCGCATACGGCTCTTTTGTTTTGTGTCTGCATTGTACCAATGCTCGCACTTACTTTCAAAACAAATGATGTCGCACGCGCGAAGCGCGTCCCACCTTCTGGCTTTGAAAAAGCCGTTGAGTTCCTTATTGGTGCC
>JAYUMM010000045.1:0-3526 GCA_043762685.1 bacterium
TTGCGTGGTAGAACTCTTTAAATTCGGGGAGCGAGCTGCGATACTCCGCAGGTAGATCGGCGAAATCCTGTTCGAGTAGCAACTTGATACTATCTTTAATAGGAAACGGCTTGCCCGCGCCCGGACACAACTTTTGTACGAGTCGCTGACCAATGACTGCAATCAGGGTCGGCGCAATAAGAAACGGGTCGACGCCCATATCGATAAGACGCGGAATCGCTCCTGCCGCCGTGTTGGTGTGGACGGTAGTCAACACGAGGTGGCCGGTCAGCGCCGCCTGTACCGCAAGCGAGGCAGTCTCTTTGTCGCGGATTTCGCCGACCATGATAATGTCTGGGTCTTGGCGAAGAATCGAGCGGAGACCGCTCGCGAATGTGTAATCGATTTCTGGTCGCACCTGGCTTTGTGCGACACCCGTAATCTCATATTCGACCGGGTCTTCAAGCGACACCACATTCTTCCCTTCTCGATCGGTTTCAGAGAGCATTGCAAAGAGTGTGGTCGACTTACCTGAACCGGTTGGTCCTGAAATCAGGATGATGCCATATGGAATTTTCATCATCGTACGAATACTCGAGAGCTGCCCTCCTTCGAATCCGACTGACTCGAGTGTTGCGGTTGAACCTGACTGGTCGAGAATACGCATCACGACCTTTTCGCCGAATTCAGTTGGGAACGTCGATACGCGAAAGTCGATACGGCGCTTTTCGACAACCGCCGAAAAACGTCCGTCTTGTGGTTTCCGTTTCTCATCGAGGCGAAGTTTCGCAAGAATCTTGATACGCGCGACGACTGCCTCATGCACTTTCGCCGGCAGCTCGAGTGAGGTATGCAACTTACCATCGAGACGAAACCGCACACGAGTCTTCGTAGGCGACGGCTCGATATGGACGTCTGACGAGCGACCTTCGATTGCGTAGCGCAAAATCGTCGACACAATTTTTGTTACTGGTGCATCCTCTTTGAGCGTCTCGTGCGGACCCGAAAGATTGAGTGTTTCGTCGGCGAGTGCGATAGACGCATCACTTTGTGCGGGTGTCTCATGGTTTGTGTTTGCAGGGGGTTTTGCAATTGTCTCGTATTCGGAGAGTGCTTTCCCCACTTCGCCCAAGAGATTCTGATACGTTTCAAGTACGCGTTCAAAATCATCTTTGGTAATAAGCACTATCTTGTAGGGCATCCCGATCTTGCCCGAAATAAATTGGAGTGCATCAAACGCTTCGATATTATCGGGATCGACTATACCCACCTCAAGGGCACCATCAACAACAGTGAGCGGTACAAACCCGTAATGACGTGCCGAATCGAGTGGTATATAGCCCAATGCCGCATCTTCAGCGGGTGGATCACCAAGAATTCTCGAGGGGAGCCCGTACACCTCTCCTGCAGCTGCAAGCATATTTGCGAGCGAAATATTGCGCTCAGCAAATACGTCGGCGATAGGTCGCTTTTTTGCAAGTTCGGCCTCGATACTTGCTTTATCACCAGAAGAAATAAGGCCTTTCTCAACAAGTAGTCCGAGGAAATTCATTACTGAGTGACAGCCACACCAGGGATAGGTGCGAGCGGATCTATCCGCCCGGAGGGCTCCTGCTGTATCGGCTGTGTAATATCTATGAGCGCGGTGAAATGCGGATCGGAAAAGATGGCTGCATTGAGAGAGGTAGGGAGCTTATTACTAAGTGACTCAAATTGCATTTGCGCTTGTGAAGATTCTGGAATTGCAGAGAGTGGTGGCTCATTCCCTGTGCCTGTGAAGAAAAAGTAGTATGCCCCACCTGCTGCCAGAAGAGCGACGACAATGAGGATGATGGTATTTTTTTTCATAGCCTTTTTTAGCGAAGCCAATAGAGACGTATCTTCATCGTATAGGTATAGACTCCCGTATCTGAACCAGTCAACGAGAGACTCTGCACATCAAGAAGACGCTGACTCTTCTCTATGCCGGTAAGGAAAGTCTTCATAGCGCTGTACGTCCCAACAGCTTTTAGTGAAAAATCCATCGACTGTTCTGGTGTCTGTACTCCTGAAGGTATCGCTGCCACATCTTTTGAGGCGGCTGCGGCTTGTGCGAGTGGTGAGACATCAATGCTTGAGATCTGCAGCCCACTGCGCGCCGCAAGCGCATTCAGATCGAGAATGAGACCGACATTATTGACCGAATCAGGGAGAAGGAGCGCGAGTCGTGCCAGATTAGAAGCGCCAATCGTCTTCTGGGCGTCTACCAGTCGCTGTTGTTGTGCGGAGAATGTGGCGGCCGCAGCAAGTGCGCTGTCGTCAGAAGCGATGCCAGTCTTTATATCCGCAATCGAACCCGAGAGGGTTGGGTTCACGTAAAAAAAGAATATCCCGAGCGAAACAACGAATGCGACAAAAGCAAGGATACGGCTCATGGTGTAAAGACGATAACTTTTGGATCAAGAGTTGCTGAAAATGCGAATGAAACATACCCATCTTTCAGTAAACTAATATTTGATAACAATGCTCCACGAAAACTCTTTTCTGTTGCAAATGCCGACGAAGCGACAGCAAGTGAGTTAAAGTTTTTTGCAACGCCCGTCCCATCGATCACGGGAGCATTTTTTTCGCTAAACGAAATATGCAACGAGTTAAAACGAATCGTACTTGGCATCACTGTTTCAAGGAGTGGGAACAGGCCGGAGAGCGCGATGTGATTCCCCAGAAGAGACACTCCCGTATTTAATCGATCGTGGAGACGCGAGAACGTGGGGACCGTCGTGACATCGAGCTTGTTGACGGCTTCGGCGAGTGCCGCGTCTTTTGCGGATTTGGTGCTCGCAAGTACTCGGCCATAGAGAAAGACTCCGATCGCAAGCACGAAGATGGCACCCGCGACAACAAAAGCGAGATACGCAAGCACATCGACAATACCGCTCGCCGACTTTTGCATCGTCGCCGATGTTGGGTGCGGAAGAAACGATGTAGGAATAGAGGCCATTAGTTCTAGTATACGATACTCACCCGCACACTGCTTGTCTTGTCTGTGTAAAACAGTTGATTACAATTCATCAAGTTTACGCAGTGCAAGACCAACCGCGACTGCAAACTCAGGGCCGATCTCTTCGAGGATAGGCCGCATAAACGCCGGCGCCTGTGTTTTTACAAACGGATCTGCGACGCGCACATCAATTGAGAAAATCTTTTTTGCATATTCACTCAACTGTTTCGTGACTCCGCCGCCCCCCGTAAGTACAATCGAGACGACTGGCTTTTTGTGCAATGTCTCAAATTGAATGAGAACGCGCCGCGCTTCAGAAAAAATATGTGAGAGCACCGTCTCTGCACTGTTCGGTGACTCATTGCCGAGCCCTTCTTGTTTTTTGAGCGCCTCGGCTTGCTGAATCGGTAAATTATTGGCAATAGATATTGCGCGCGTAATATCCTGACTCCCGGTGCTGACCGCATGGGACAGAGCGACCACTCCGTGCTCAATAATGTACATTTTTGTCGAAGCGGCACCGATGTCGATTACCATGACCGGCCGTACGATTTCTTCAACGACGGC
>JAYUMM010000046.1:0-6197 GCA_043762685.1 bacterium
GTGCGTGGGGCACTGCAGTGACGATCGGTTCCTCTTTCTCAATAAGAACGGGAAGTTCATCCTTTTTCACCTCCTTTACCTCTGGCTTGGCCTCAACAACTTTTTCTTCGCGCTTCAAGATCTCGTGGTAAATTCGACCGCGCTCGTCCTCGCGCTTTTCAGTCGGTACAGAAAAAAGGGAACGTTCAAAGCTGTTTGGGACTGTACTCGAAGTCCCTTCAGGGAACCCGGTTGCAATAACTATAATGCGGATCTGGCCTTTCTTAAGCTTCTCGTCGCGCATGATACCAAAAATGACTTTGGCATTTTTGTCGACCGATTCATTAATGACTTTTGCCGCCTCTTGCACCTCCATGATGCCGAGATCTTCAGAGCCAGCGACGACGAAGAGGATGCCCTTGGCGCCGGTAATCGAAACATCGAGGAGTGGAGAATTGACCGCCTGATGTGCGGCTTCGCGTGCACGATCGTCACCATCTGCGATGCCGATACCCATGAGGGCTGGGCCCGCGCCCTCCATAATCGCTTTAATGTCGTTGAAGTCGGTATTGATTTCGCCTGGAGTGGTGATGATGTCAGAAACACCCTCAACCGCCTGGCGCAATATCTCGTCGCAGAAGGCAAATGCGCTTTTTGCTGAGGTGTTCTTATCAACTATTGAAAGTAGTTTGTCGTTGGGGATCACGATATACGCATCCACTTCTTTTTTGAGCTCGGCGAGGCCACGCTCGGCGATATCCCGGCGATGAGCGCCTTCAAATGAGAATGGCTTGGTGACCACAGCGATGACGAGTGCGCCCACTTCTTTGGCGATCTTCGCGACGATAGCAGAGGCGCCGGTACCGGTACCGCCACCCATACCACAGGTGATGAAGACCATATCGCTCCCCGTGAGTGCTTCTTGTATCTCTTGGCGGGTCTCTTCAGCGGCGCGCTTGCCGAGCTCGGGGTTCATGCCCGTGCCGAGCCCGCGCGTGAGGTTCTTACCGATGTGGATCTTACGCTTGGCGAGGGAGCGGTGGAGGTCTTGCGCGTCAGAGTTGACCGCGATGAATTCAACGCCATGCACTTTCGAGGTGATCATGTGGTTAATGGCATTCTTGCCAGAGCCACCAACACCAACGACACGAATTCGTGCAAACGTCTCGACTTCAGGTTCAACGCGCTTTGACATAAGGTAGTAAGGCCATCATACCAGACGACCAGTAAATGCAAATATTGACAAACAAGAGATACAACTCGTTGTTCAGGGCAAAAACTGCTGGAAGAATTTCTTCACACTGGCACCCACATTCTTTTTTGGTCCCTCAGTATCGCCCGTGAGACCCCAGAGTGCCAGACCGTAGGCGACCGCCCATGTCGCGTCGCGAATCTTAGTGTCGGCCGAGATGCGTAGCTCGGCCAAACGCGTCGGGAGCTTGAGCGCGCCGCGCGCAATGTCGCTAATAGAGCCCACACCTGCGCCACCACCCGAGATGATGATGCCAGCAGGGAGTGGGCCACGACGGTTGAGCGATTTTAAATGTTTATCAATGAGTGCGAAAATCGCATTTAAACGGCTCCCGATGAAGTCATCGACTTTCCTGCGCGGATACATTTGGCCCGAGAGGCGGCCGAGCTTTACGCGCTCTGCTTCTTCGAGCGAGATGCGCAGCCCGAGCGCGATATCTTCGGTGATGTGACTCGAGCCCATTGGGAACACTTTGACCGAGACAGGGATACCTTCGTCATAGACGACGATAGAGACCGTCTCGGCGCCAATGTTGGCCAAGAGGCATCCTTTCATTTTCTGATCACCTTCAAGGAGCACATAGGACCCAGCGAGTGGGGAAGCCATCTGATCAATCACGTCTATACCTGCCTCTTCAACCGCTTCAACGAGTGCCTCTTCGTGTTGCGCGAGGCAGGTGACGAATAAGTAGTCAGCTTCGAGGCGAACGCCTTTCATCCCGAGTGGGTTACCCAGCACTTTGGTGCCGTCAACGCGGTACTCGGTAGCGATGCTGTGGAGGATGTGGCGATTGAGAAATCCGGGCGCTGCCGCTTCTCGCGCCGCTTTCCCGGCTTTGTCGAGATCAAGTGCAGTGATCTCTTGGTCGGCACGCGAGATAATTGCGAAGCCAGTGGCGCGCGCCTCGTCGAGCGAGATACCGCCGACCGCGAGAAATCCATTATGTATTGAAATGCCTGCTGTTGATTCAGCCTGCCGTTTTGCCTCTTTGATACTCGCGGCAACCTCTTCTTTATTTACGATATAGCCGTGGCGGAGTCCTTTCGACTCAGCGAGGCCGGTACCGAGGATGCGGAGCTGCTTCCCGCCGTGTTTATCGGAGAGTTCTTCGACGACGACCATCTTTACTTGGTACGTCCCGATGTCGATGCCGGTTGCGATTCTTCGTGACATTAGAAATTGTGCGCGGAGCACCGGTGGCATGCTTCGCCATCAGCGTTCGTTCGCATGTCTCCATCCTAGCACTATGTGCCCATCCTTTAATATGCAGTGCACCGTGGATAAAGAGATAGAATATAAAATCTTTTTCGTTCATCTCATGTGCAGGCGCCTCTGCCTTCGCGGTGCTCGGACAAATAATAATTTCGCCACTTTTTTCACCAACAACATACGAGAGTACATTCGGGATATAGGTTTTTCCGCGTAATTGCTCGTTGAGTGCCTGTGCTTTTTTGGGCCCAACAAACACGAGCGAAATTTCCCATCCTGGGAGGAGCTCTGCGGCGACTGTAGTATAGACACGACGCGCCGCACCCGAGGCGGAGCGCGTCGTGTTTTTTATAGAAACCTGGGCCATCAGCTACCGCTTCCCGCGTGTCTTCTTGGCGGCCGGATCGATCTTACCAAGCTTGACCTGCTCGTTGTATGTCTCACGGCGGACTTTGGCGACCAAGGCGCGCTTGTGGTCGACGTTCTTCGACTTGGCGCGCTTCCAGTAGCGGCGGTCACGTATCTCACGCACCAACCCGAGCCCCTGCGCGCGGCGGGTAAAACGGCGAATAAGCGCGGTCGAACTCTCGTTCTTGCCACGCTTTACCTCTACTCTGGTTCCTGCTGTCATAGTGTGAAGATTCTACCATACGAGGCTCGGTATTGTCTACGTTTTCTTTTTATTACCAGCTCCCGCCACCACCTCCACCCCCGCCACCGCCCGAAGAACCGCCCCCACCGCTCCCACTACTACCGCCTGGAGCAGATGAGAGGGATGAAGAGCTTGTGGTCGCAAACGAAGACATACTCGATGAAAACACAACGGAGTTAAAGCTCGTCAAAGATGAGTCGCTGTACCAGGTTGGTGGCGCAAGAGTGATACCTTCAAACACTTTTGCCCATGAGTCGACGACGCCAAGCGACATCGCGTAGGGGAGGAATTTTTGAAAGACCTCAGGCGACTTTTCTGGTGCATCATGGAAGGTAATGCGATTCTTCTCTGCGACCGAAAGATACAACTTGAACCCTTCTATTTTTTCTTTTGTGAGGACCCCTTTTGGGGTTCGTCGCGGCATAAAGATTTCAAATATACCGAAAACGACGAATCCAGAGAAAGTGAGAATCCCCGCAAGGGTACTCCCTGTGGCAATACCTGCCCATGTTGACAGAAAAAGACCAAAGACAATAATTATAAACGCATAGATGAGACTCTCGGATGTTGTATAGGTCCAAGCACGTACCCCGTTTAAAGCCACGTCCCTTTTTCGAGGAGGGAAGTAGCCATCGGTAACAAGTGATTTTTCGCAGTCACCTTCAACCTTTTGTGCCGTGACATAGAACTGATTCTCTAAGTTTGAGAGTTTGACGGAGTCTGTGGTAAACAACTTCATTAGCAATGTCGTTTGAAACGAAGTGAGCGCACTGTCAACCTCTTTCAATTTCGTGAGCTCATAGTCGTGCGCGGTTATGAAAAGTACTTTTCGCTCAATGCGCGCTATCTTCAAATAGCCCCTTGTTGCTAGGTAGACGATCTCTGCTGAGAGTGAGGTGCCAAATGACTCACTGAGTATGAACTTGATCTGCATTGGCGAAAGATTGTCGGGTGCCTCGTACTGCGGGATGATGACGCTAGTGCCACCCAGATCGCGGCCGTGTTTTTGCCAGCGACGTAGCTGAATCACGAATGCCAGAATCGGCAGAAGCGTAAACGCGTACGGGAGGAAGGGGAGGAGTGGCCACCACCAAGGGCGTGGAGGTTCCGTAACGAGGTCTTTCGGGAACCCTGCGGCTACCGTAAGACCTTCGCTCGGAGCGAGAGCGGGCTGTGAGAAAGTCACGGACGTATAAGACGTATAAGAAGTGGTGGCGCCACTCGCCGAAATGTCACTTACTCCAAAGCCATCGCAGGGGGTGTTTGAACCTTCGGGGCCGGTGTAGCAGGCGATGCCAAATTCAAACGAGCCGCTTTTACGGTCGGGTACCTCAAAGGGAAAAGTAATCTTCGCGGTTACATTTTTTATTGGCACCTCCCATTCTGTACCGATCGCATTCCAGTAGATTTCGTCGTAAGTAGGAAAAGAACCAATTGCATACGGTACCGTATATTTGATAACGTAGGTGTGTACGCCAGAGAGAAGGACATTGGTATTGCCAATTTTTATGCGTCGATCCGAACCCTTATTTGAAGTGGTAAATTTGTACGAGTTACCGTCTTCATCATTCACAGTTACGTTTTGCACATCGAGCTTTTCGTCGGTGCCAGATTTTGTCGTATACCTAATCGGTATGTCTCGATAAATACCGTGCCGTTCGTTTGACCCAAAATTATAGACTATGGTTTCAGTTACTTGTATGGAAGCGTCGGTCTGCACTTCTATGAGCGTGTCATACTGCTCAATCTTTTCGGTGTTCGAATCATATTGTGGAGTGGTGGTAGCCACTTGTGCCATTGCAGCAAAAGGGAAACAAACAATTATGAGAGGAATTAAAAGAAGGTGCAGTGTGATTTTCATTTCAACAGTATACCTCTTGTACACCACTCCCTTAGCTGTGTAGATAGTTATGCAACCGCCTTAAGGCGGTCGATAAGGCCGATGAGCGGCAGCACTTTCTCTTCTTGAGTATTGCAGTTTCTGAGTATCGCTGAGCCCTCCAGTGCCTCTTTGCGGCCCATAATGAGCAAGTAAGGGCTATTGCGTACTTCGGCAAGGTGGAGCTGCTCGGTGAGCGATTCGACACCGATGTCTTGAGCAAGTGCGACGCGCGCTTTACGAAAATCTTCTGCGAGACCAATTGAGAGTCGTTTCGCTTCGTCGCCGATGTGCACAAAAGAGAACCGAAGGCGCGGCACCGCCACTTTTTTTAGAATAGTGCCCGAGCTCGGGACCTGAAAGACAGCACCACTTGCGTGCATAGTTGGGCCTGGGAAGAAGTGGCGGGTGAGGTCGCTATAACGCGAGCCCCACGCGAGGCGGCGTCCGCCGACGGTCAGCTCGAAGCACGTCTCGCTCCAAAGTGGGCCACGACTAATAAGGTCGCGCGCAAGCTCATACGGAGTCCCAGTCATTTCAAGGTACTCGAGCAGATCTTCGAATCGTTTGCGGCTCGCGTCAGAGAGGTGCTCGGTCGGGGCAGGGAGGTCGTCGGCGCATGCTTGCTTAATCACTAGCTCGGCGGCTGCAAAGGCATCATTTTTTGCACAGGCGACGCACTCTTCGGGCAAAGTGGTGGCGCGCTTTCTAAAATAATTATTGAGCTCACGTGCGTAGCGGGCACGCGTCTCTTTGTCGCCCATAGAGTTAATCCGCACCACCGGTTCTTCGTGATAGAGATCGCGTGCGAGTGCGACCAAAGCGCGAATAAGTATTACTTCTGAGAGTGCACGATCGCTGCCGAGAGCATGGAATTGGATAATCGCTTTTTTTGGCGCGGGGCGACCAGGTGTGAGGTTGCTGTGCCACACAAAAAGTGGCTGGCGTGGCGAAGGAGTTGATTCAATGTGCTGAAATTGCTTTAAGAAGCTCGCAACCGTTTCGGCAACTGGGTCGAGCGTGAGTGGAGTGAGGGTGAGTGGGTAACCGGCATATTTTTTTATACTTCCGCGCTTCTTTGCTGTGAGTGCGGCAAATGGCGTGAAGCCGTAATATTGCCCGATAGCACTCGCTTTACCAAGTAATTCTTCAGCGGGAATGGTGTCGCGTATCATGGTGTTACCAAAGTGGCACTCGCGGCTGCTTCCGTTGGGAAACCTACTGAA
>JAYUMM010000047.1:0-3416 GCA_043762685.1 bacterium
GTTGCCGTCTGGGTCGAGGATGTAGATACTGTGCGTCACGCCATGATCACCCGCGCCAACAATCGTCACGCCTACTTTCTGCAGGTGCGCATACACTTCTTTTAATTCTTCTGAGGAGTCGGCCGCTTTAAAGCCAATATGGTAGAGCCCAGGCTCGACCCCCTTGTGGCGAGCAACTCCGCCTACCTCAATGAGGAGCATCTCGTGGTGCGTGCGGCCTGAGGAGAAGAGCGCGGTGTGTGCGTCGCGCGCAACCTCTTTAAACCCGAGTGTATCGCGGTAGAAGTTTGCGACCTTGGTGAGGTCGGTCACGTAGAGCACCACGTGTCCGAGTTCGCGAATACGCATATTACTGCGCAATGATGAGCGTATGGCGCATCGCGTCGAACTGTGCGACGAGTGCTTTCTCGTCAAACTGCTTTACGGTACCGGCCGGATAATTCTCAAACACAGTGGAGTGGATAAAGTAACGCATCGCGATACACGGATTGGTACCTGGTAGCGCGAAGACTGCTTCTTCATAGCGATTACCTGCGGCAGCACCCATCGTCGCAGCAAACGAATACGTCACTTGCCCATCGTTGACCGTCTGTGGCTTCGCGCCACTCACGAAGAGGCTTGCGGAGCAGTCGGTCGCCAGGGTCGACGTCGCGAGCGGAATTCCCTCAACACTCACGTAAGAATCGGGGCTCAGGTTAGTGCCAGCCGCGGTCGTCGAAGCGATGACGAATTTAATACCGGCAATTTCTTTTTTCGGCCCAAGCTCAGTGTAGCGATACTGTTCGTTAAGCGTGTAGCCGGCAGGCAGGCGAATTGAAAATCGATCGGCACTGTTGGAGTACGAGACCGGGAGCTCTGCGGTCGCAGGTGCGATTACAATACAGCCGATATACCCCACCTCCTTCCCTCCCTCGAGCACGAGGGCGTAATTCCCCTTTCCCCAAAAGACCAGCGACTCGTCGGCATTTGCATAGCGGCCGCCATCAGCTGAAATTGTTTGTACGAGTGTCGTAGTTGTACCGTCAGAAAAAGTTAATACGGCAGTCGCATCTGGTTTTGGCGGCTGGCCAGAAGTTGTGGCCGCGGTGTTACTTCCTTTATAAAAAACCACTGAGAACCCCTTCCCGGCACGGCAGGTGTACAAAACCGATGCTACCGGCTCCTTTACTGGCGTTGGTGCCTTATAAACAAGAAGCATAGAACCAACCGCGACTATCGCGACGACGAGTAGACCGTTTTTGATGAGGGAGTTATTCATCCCTGTACTATACCGCTTCTATTTTAGGAGTGATAGGAGGGTAGGATAGATGCGCTCTGCGATAAGTGCATTGCCTGCGTCGTTGGGGTGTACCTCGTCGGCCATATACTGCGTTTTTCCAAAGAGCCCGTCGAGCACATTTGAGACATATGCTGTGTGGTACGTGTCGCGCAGCTTTTCAAATTGGGGTGCGAACTGGTCTCCAAAGAGAGACCCTTTTATCCCAAGCAAGAGCACGATCGCACCACGCGCTTGGATGCCTTGAATCAGTTGTGCGAGATTCGCAAATGTCGCCTCGCTTGGCACTTTTTGTAAATGATCGTTCCCGCCAAGCAAGAGTAAAACCACCTTAGGGTGGTACTGGTCGAGCTCACCAATGCGCGCGAGACCCTGAGCAGTCGTGTTGCCGGGCACACCAAGATTCACGATCGTGCGCCCAATTTTGCGCGAGAGTACCGATACGAAATCATTTCCCTCAGTCGCACCACTCCCGGTGACGAGCGAGTCGCCAAAGGCGATAAGGTCAGTGCCACTCGAAAGATAATTAGTAATCGCCGTCGCACGCGACGAGTGAAATAAGAAATAACCGAGTGTAAGCACTATTGCGACGCTCGCGACTACGATAGAAAGCGTCCTGTTTTGCATGATCCAATTTTATCACCTAATAAAATACCGGTTCGATTTTTATTAGTCCTGCCCCAAGTAGTGCTTGAGCGTGTAGATCCAATCGGCCTCGACACTCGGCGTCTTCTCTTTCTCCTTCAAGAGCCACTGCAAGTATTCGCGATCGGTCTGTGCCACCTCTTCGAGTCGTTTGCCGCTATACTTTCCAAATCGAATCGTCGTAAAGAGGAGCGGGCGCGCAGATATGTCGAGCATCGCAGAGAGTGCTGCCTCTTCAGTGCCATGCCTGGCAATCATCTTCTCCATCAGCCGTTCAAAGAGCGCTTCGAGCACAAGCACGTCACCCCACGCATCGTGCGCGTCGGCCTCAACGTCAAGATCAAGCAAATAGCGCAGGTACTGCAATCGGTAGTTGGGCAAGACGTCACTCGGGTCGAGCGCATACGCGACCTTGTAAGTGCAAATTGAACGATAGGGTGCGACCCCTTCGCGCGCGAGCATCGCGAGGTCGAAGGCAGCATTGTGCGCGACCGTGACCACCTCTTCGCTCTCTAGCAAATCTTTGAGCCCCACATATTCTGGTGCTTCGGTAAACAAAGGCCGCCCTGCCACCATTCTCTCGGTAATGTGATGAATAGCCATCGACTCTATCGAGATCGGGATAGGTGGCTTGTAGAGTGCATTTACCAAAGGATCTTCTATATAGCGCTCTTTGACCCCAAGCTGTATGAGCCGGTCAGTATCGCTATTGCCGGTCGTCTCGGTATCGAGAAAAAGGATTCTCATTTTAAAATTCGCGTTACGAGCGCAACCATCACACCCTTCTTCTTCGGGTCACTTTCGGCAATCAGAAGCGTGAGTGCGGTGAGCGCACCCGGATTAATATTCCGAGCTGTTTTGACTCTCGCCTTTCTCAAGAACCAGATAAACGAGAATGCACCCGACCGTTTATTTCCATCGGTAAATGGATGGTTTTTTACAATAAAGTAGAGCAGATGCGCCGCCTTCTCCTCAATCGAGTCGTAGACCGGCTTACCGCCAAACGACTGCATCACGTTCCCAACGATGCCTTCGATACTCCCTACACTTCTCTCTTGTGCAAAGATATCCATCGCCTCACCTTTTTCTATAAGTTCAGTGCGAAGACGTGCAATTGCCTCAGTTAATTCGACACCCGTGAGTGTAACCGCTCGCTTGGTAGAACCGATGAGCGTGAGCGTCTCTTTATCATAGGCATCGAGCGACACCCATGTGCTTGAGAACTCTTTTACCAATTCCAATATAGACTTCGGATCGAGCGCTACGTGCTCGGGCAGAAGCATCTGGATATCTGCCACTGACTTCATAAAGGCGTCGTAGTTCTTCGCAATCTGCTTGCGATTAACGGTGTACCCCTTGGTGATGTGTTCGCGAAGCGTTTTGGTCGCCCATTGGCGAAAGAAAGTTGCCTTTTTACTGTTCACTCTATAACCAACGGACAGAATCATATCGAGATTGTAGTGCTTCACATCTCGAAGGACCTCTCTTTTCCCTT
>JAYUMM010000048.1:0-2499 GCA_043762685.1 bacterium
GTCTCTATACGCTTGAGCAAGCATTTCTTATCAAAATTCCCTCCTACGGCGGCAGTCTCATCGAAGGAGAGATCGGGAGTCCTCAATTTATTAACCCGCTCCTTGCTATTAGCGACGCCGACCGTGATCTCGCGACACTCGTCTATGCGGGACTGATGGGTCTCTCAGGTACTGGTTCGCTTGTTCCCGTACTCGCAAAGAGTTACAACGTGTCAGACGACGGCAAAACGTATACCTTTATCTTGCGCAAGGATGCACTCTTCTCGGATGGAACCCCTGTGACCGCTGATGATGTCGTCTTCACTATTCACAAGGCGCAAGATGCGGCTATCAAAAGCCCCGAATACGCTGATTGGTCAGGAGTATCTGCACTCTCACTCGATCAAAGCACGGTACGACTCACTCTCGCAAAGCCTTATGCTCCTTTCCTCGGTCTGACCACTCTCGGTATCCTACCCGCACGTCTCTGGCAAAACATCGGCAGTGGCGAATTTCCTTTCTCAACACTCCAAACAAATCCAGTTGGGGCAGGTCCGTTCAAGGTCGTAAATACGACGAGTGATGCCTCAGGACTCATAAAGAGTGTGTCGCTCCTCGCAAATAAGCACTACGCACTCGGTCGCCCCTATCTCGACCGTATACAGTTTAATTTCTATTCGCGTACAGAGGATCTTGCGACCGCCATCAAAAGCGGTGCGGTCGAGAGCGCATATGATGTTCCTTCAAAAACAGCTCTAACCGCACCGTACGCACGCGT
This sequence comes from bacterium, assembly GCA_043762685.1. GTDB lineage: Bacteria > Patescibacteriota > Minisyncoccia > Phycocordibacterales > Phycocordibacteraceae > C7867-001. Next base: position 758 of record JAYUMM010000048.1, read on the forward strand.
CTTCGGCGTCTTCTGGAACCCGAGTGAGAAACAGGTTTATGCACGCATTGAAGTACGAAAAGCTCTTTCTATTGCTATTGATCGAGGGACACTCATCCAGTCGGTACTGAGCGGATATGCCACCCCGATTATGGGCCCAGTACCACCCGGGGGGAGTGTGACGCAGGTGGCTATCCCCGCATCAGACAACCCGACACGCGATGCTTCAGATGTACTTACGGCAGCCGGATGGTCTTACGACGGATCAGCGCGGATCTGGAAAAACGCCGCGGCGAAACAAACACTCGATCGTATCACTATTCGAACATCGAATGTGCCTGAGCTGAAGGGCGTTGCGAGCGCTGTAAAAGAAGATTGGGAGAAGCTTGGTATTCCCGTCGACATTGAGCTCTACGGATCGGGAGATCTGTCACAAAACGTGATTCGCCCCCGTAAGTATGAGGCGCTCCTGTACGGCATGGTAATCAGTCGTGATCAGGATCTCTACGCGTTCTGGGATTCGCAGGAGCGCAATGACCCGGGCCTCAACATCGCTTCGTATGTCAATAAAACAGTAGATGCGCTTCTCGAGGATGCCCGCTCTTCGACCGACGAAGAGACACGGAAAATTGACTTGCAGAAGATTGAGGACACGATTGCAGCAGATTATCCGGCCGCATTTATTTATGCACCAGATTTTACCTACGCCGTACCGAGCGATTTGCGTGGCGTAGTGCTCCCCCAGATCATCACTCCCTCTGATCGCTTTGCTACAGTAGCGGAGTGGTACCGAGCAACCGATCAAGTATGGCCATTTTTTACCCGGTGAGAACGCACGATTTTAGTACGGGTTTTCTTTATTAGCTTATAAGCCCGAAATAACACTGTATCTCTATGAATTCAGCACCAGCCCCTGCACCCGCCCCAGTACCGGCGCGTCCGCAAACACCTCGAGACGAAACAACGCGCCCCGCGCCCACGCGCGCCCCGCGGCGTTTTGATCGTAGTGCCCCACCCCACACGAGTGGTCCACGCGCCACGAGTTCTCGCCAAAGCGGCCCACGTCCTGGCGGCGCATCGCGTCGTATTCAACGCATACTGCGACGACCAATGTCGCAACCAACCCGCGTCAGTCGCACGGACGACTACTTCCCCGAGCCAGCAGGGCCAACGACCGTCCGCATCATCCCACTTGGTGGCGTCGAAGAAGTCGGTCGCAATATGATCGCGGTAGAGGTCGGCGCTACCGGCGATATCATCGTAATCGATGCGGGCTTCCAGTTCGTCTCTGAAGACTCTGCCCCCGGCGTCGACTACATCCTCCCGAACACCAAGTACCTCGAGAAAAATGCGAGTCGGGTAAAAGGCGTCGTGATTACTCACGGTCACCTCGACCATATCGGTGGCATTCCCTTTATCATGCCTCGTTTCGGCACTCCACCCATCTATACCCAAAAACTCACTTCGATAATGATTGAGCGACGCCAGGAAGAGTATCCTGACGTACCCAAATCAGAAATGGTGATCGTCGAGGCTGGACAATCGGTGGTGATCGGGAGCACCCGCGTTAAGTTCTTCCCGGTGACTCACTCAATTCCAGATTCGATGGGCTGCTCCATCGAAACACCGCAAGGTAATGTTGTAGTCTCGGGTGATTTGAAACTCGACCACGAAGACGGCATTCCCTCTGAGCGCGAAGTAAAGACCTGGGGTGATATCGGTAAAGACAAAAACATTTTCCTCGTTGCTGACTCGACCAACGC
>JAYUMM010000049.1:0-5855 GCA_043762685.1 bacterium
TGCTGTTCATACATAGCACCGCGCCCATTACGCGCTGCCTCTTGCGCAAGGATGCCGACCGAGTCCTGCATAATCAACATGCCAAGATCTTTGGTCGGCGGCGTCATAAATATCTTACCTCTAAAGCCTTCTTTCACGAGCTTGGGGATACGTCCCACATGGTCGAGGTGAGCATGGGTCACCACAAGCGCGTCAATGCTCGCCGGGTCGTAGGGGAAGGGCCCATACATTTCTTTCATATCGGCATCTATACCCTGCTCCATACCACAATCCACGAGCACTTTCCCTTTTGTTCCAGTAATTAAAAAGTTGGACCCAGTCACCTTCCCTGCCCCGCCGAAAAAGCTAAGTTTCATTATCATAACTATACCACCTGCTCGCTACCAGGACGCCAATCGGCCTGTTTCCGAAGAAACAGGCCGATTGGCGGAGCCATTCCCGACTGCAACTCTGGTAACCAGGTGGGTGCCCGAACGAATGCTGTCGGATTTCCTCACGGACCTCGCCAAGACATTCTGAATCTAAAGCTCCCGAGTTGTAGTCAAGTTGCGTTATGAGAAACAGCTCCTACTTTCTAGAATACACCCCCTGGAGGGGCCGCAAACGAGGCATGTGGACAACACGCAACCCCGCTCGCGCGGGGTTTGTGATTAACCGAGAATATTCTTGAGATCTACGTCGTAGAGGATCGCCTCATGCGGCACCTTGTACTCCATAATCTCTTCGGGCTTAAACCAGTGTGGGATCTCCATTAGTGCTTCAGGCACGGTACCCGATGCATGGATAAGATTGCGAATTGCACGGTTATCACCATCGGCCATCTGGTATGAGTCCACAACGAAATCACCACGAATCGTACCGACCCCTGCTGAGCGCGGCTCGGTCCCACCAGTCACCTTGCGCACGAGCTCGACTGCGTGCCCACCCTCCCATACCATCGCAATAACCGGGCCACTGGTCATATACTTCTTCAAACGCTGCACGACCGCATCGGCGACTTCGATCGGGTCGGTCGAAGGAGGTGTCTCTCCCTTCTTCTCATAGCTCGCGATAGCCTTCTCACCGACGTTCTTCTTCCAATTTGGGTCGAGGAGATAGTGCTCTTCGATCATTTGTTCGGTCGGGACCAACATCTTCAGACCAATAAGCTTCAAACCAGTGCGCTCATAGCGCTTCAAAATCTCGCCCGTAAGTGAGCGCTGAATACCATCTGGCTTCACGATAACGAGCGTGCGTTCCTTCTTCGGGTGTGCAGTATGTTCCATAAGAGTAAAAATAAAATCGCCACCGGCGTTATGCAGTGATGATACGCGCTCCTTCCTTTTCAAGCAATATAGTGTGCTCGAAGTGAGCCGAGCGTGAACCGTCCTTAGTGCGATAGGTGTAGCCGTCTGGCGCGAGAATAACTCCGGCCTTCCCGGCACTACTAATCGGCTCGAGCGCGAGCACCATACCCTCTTCGAGCAATTCTCCGTCGCCCGGACGACCAAAGTTCGGGATGAACGGGTCTTCATGCACCCGCTCCCCCACTCCGTGCCCGCCAAGATCTTTAATCACTGAAAAGCCCGCTCGCTCAATCTCTTTTTGTATCGCGTTTGATATGTCACCGATATGATTCCCCGGCATGGCCGCAGCGATACCGGCAGAAAGCGCCTCTTCAGTGGCGCGCAAGAGCTTTTTTGTCTCTTCGCTCACGGTACCAATTGCGACTGTAATTGCCGAATCGACAATCATGCCCTCGTGGGTGAGCCCAAGATCGAGCCCGACGATATCACCATCGCGAAGCGTACGCGGCACTTCGTTTGGGATCCCGTGCACTACTTCATCATTAATAGAGACACAGAGCGTGGCTGGGTACGGCCGCCGCGCACCCTCGGGCGTGTAGCCAAGAAAGCAGGGCTCATCACCCCCATCACGAATCATGGCCTCGGCAAGATCGTCGAGCTCTTCACTCGTGACTCCTGGTACTGCTTTAGCACGGAGGGCCTCGAGAACCGCCGCGAGCCGCTTCCCTGCCTCGATGAGGTTCGTGCGCTGAATATCACTTGAGATGGTCATACTAATCTATCTTGAGAGCAGCAAGAATATCGTGGAATGTTGCCTCGGTGCTCTGCTCGCCGTTAATGTCGAGAAGCACGCCCGAATCGCGGAATACCTCGATCGCCGGCTCAGTGTGCTCATAGTACTCTTTCAACCGCTCTTCAACGACATTGTCGTCAGCGCGCCTCTCGATCTCTTTACGCTTCTCGATACGGCTGTGCACCTCTTCATCAGAAATCTGAATATTGATAATGATCGGCGAACGCCCGAGCCATGCGAGCGAGTCAACCACGAGCTCAGCTTCGGCCATCTTGCGATTAAACCCCTCAAAAATAACGTTCGCACCTTCGGGCACTGCAAAGAGTGATTTGAGGTACAGATACATTGCGAGCCAGTGCGGCTGCAGGTGACCCGCATCACCATCGGCCTTTACCTTGCGCCCCACCGGCGTGTCCTCATCAGAGAGAGCGCGGAACTGCTTCCCGGCAGAGATCACCATCCAGCCCGTCTTCTCAGAGAGCATCTTTGCCTGGACTCCCTTTCCCGACCCTGGTCGGCCAACAAAAAATACAGTCACGGGTGTTTCAGAATTCATAGTATCCATTATGCGAGTCCCGAGCGATTACGCAAGTTTCTAATAATGACGTCCATATCCTCTTTTGCTTGCGCAAGACCTCCTCCAGGATTCTCCACGATGAAATCGGCTTCTGTTTTAAAAATCGCTTCGTCTACATAGCGCTTCTTGCGCATTTCAAGCTCTTCTTCGGTAATCGGCGCTCGTGCGCGTATGCGTTTCTCGAGCTCATCCCAGGAACCCGCGTGAATAAAAATACCAGTCAGCTCTTCTGGCGGAAGAATCTGTTTAATCTGACGCGCTCCTTGTACATCTACTTCTGTCATAATCATCTTTCCTGCATGTAGTGCAGGCATAACTTCTGATTTAAGCGTTCCATAGAGATGCCCCCCGTACTGAGCCCACTCAAGAAATTCGTCTGCAGCAATATGCTTTTTGAATTCTTCTTCAGAGGTGAAATGGTGCGACTGGCCCTCCTTCTCCCCTAGGCGCATTGCGCGCGTAGTGTAGCTCGTGGGAAATACAATATCCGGATACTTCTCCCGAATACTTTGCATGAGGACGCCCTTGCCGCTTCCGCTTCCGCCGATAACTATGACGAAAATTCCTCGTTCCATTATCGAGCTACTGTAGCATTCTTTAGTACTCCCGCAGAGAAACCTGAGCGTCGATCTTGTGAGCGAGGTCGAGTGCGACCTGCACTGCAATAAGGAGCGCCGTACCGCCAAGAACAAGCGTAGTGATACCCGTGAGCCCTTGAATGATAGACGGTGCGACAGCCAAGAGACCGAGAAAGAAGGCGCCCGGGAGCGTCACGCGATTGACCACGTTACCCACATACTCTTCTGTCTCGCGACCAGGTCGCACGCCAGGGACGAAGGCACCGGTCTTCTGCAGGTTCTCGGCGACGCGGTGCGGCTCGAAAGTCACAGCAGTATAGAAATACGTGAAGAGCACCACGAGAGCGAAGTAGACCGCGCCATACTTCCACGGGTTCGAGAGGAAGGCGGTGTACCAGAGTGCTGCTGAAGACGCGAATGAGATATGGAGCGCACTCATAGCTGAAAGCGCCATCTGCGGCAACAAGAGAAGTGAGAGCGCGAAGATAATTGGGATCACACCGGCCTGGAGGAGACGGATCGGGAGATATGTCGCTGCGCCCTGTGACATAGCCGTACCGCGCACTGCACGCGCATATGCGATAGGGATCGAGCGTTCAGCATCAGACACCACCACCACCGCATAGATCATCGCGAGAGCGAGGATGATGAAACCAAGATAAGCCGGTATATTCGCCGCAGTCGAAGCGAAGAGCGCTTGCGAGATGCTTGAAGGCACGCGCGCGAGAATACCCGCGAGAATAATCAGTGAGACGCCGTTGCCAATACCAAATTCAGTCACGAGCTCGCCGAGCCACATAAGAAGGAGTGAGCCCGCAGCAATAAGTGCGATGTTGGCGACGAGCGCAATCGTACTCAAGTGCGCAATCACTCCCTGACCCTCAAGCAAGAAGAGAAAAGCGATACCCTGGAGAATCGCGATAGGGATAGCGAGCAAACGGCTCCAACCGATAAACTTCGCGCGCCCTGCCTCCCCTTCTTCGAAATAGGCCTGCTTGATTTGCGGGAAGATGATGGTGCCGAGCTGCATAATAATCGACGCCGTGATGTACGGACCAACGCCAAGCATCACGATCGAGAGCTGTGCGAGCCCGCCACCCGAGAAGATGTTCAAAAGACCGAAGAACTGATTGCTCGCGAAAAATGAGGCGAGTGCATTCTTGTCGACACCCGGGATAGGGATGGATGCAAGAAGACGGAAAAGTGCGAGTGCGCCAACCAGAAAGAGAATACGAAAACGAATTTCACTATCGCCAAATGCGAGTTTGATCTTGCGGATGAAAGAATTAAGCATGGGCAGTATGAGTGCCGCCCGCCGCAGTTATCGCCGCGAGCGCCGTCGCAGACATCTGACAGCCCTTAAACGTGAGCGCCTTGGTCAAAGTGCCGGTAGCGAGAATCTTCACCATCGGTGCTCGACCCTTCGCACGACGCACCATATTCTTCGCGAGCAATGTTGCGGGCGAGACGACCTCACCTGCCTTGTAGTTGAGCTCGAGTGCTTCGAGGTTTACTGCTGTGGTAGGAATACGATTGGTACGTACGGTACGTGCACGGTTCTTACCGTGACCGCGACGCTTCGGGAGCTTCTTGATAAGGTCGCGTACCTCTGGGCGAATGTGGTGCCCTGCGCGCGCCGTCTGGCCCTTTCCGCCACGACCAGAAGTCTTGCCGCGCTTACCGCCACGTCCGACCGGCGGGTTCTTTTTGTTCTTCGTCTTCGGAGTAATAGTGTTCAACTGCATACAAAATTATTTAGTGCGCAGCTTCTGAAGCGCCGCAACAGTGGCACGAGCGATCGTGAGTTTGTTCTTGGAGCGAGTGTGAATCTTGGTCACAACGTCAGTGACCCCTGCGAGATCTAGCACGGTGCGCATCGCCGAGCCAGCAACAAGCCCACGGCCTTTCGAAGGGATAATCTCAATTGTAGATGAGGAGTACTTCATAGAGACCTGGTGCGGGATTGAGCCAGACGGAGTGCGCAGCACAGTGATCATGTGCTTCTTCGCATCGCGGGTTGCCTTGTCGATTGCAAGTGCGGTGTCGATACCCTTACCAAGACCGACGCCGACACGACCCTTCTTATCACCGATCACCACAACGAGTGAGAAATTGAAACGGCGACCGCCTGCCATAACGCGCGCCACGCGACGAGCGTCGATAGTGACCTGCTCGAACTCACCCTTCTCACGTGGCGGCCGTGTGCGACCCCCTCCACGTGGGGCGCGACCACGAAGTGCACCTCGTGCTCCCACTCCTGCGCGTGGTGCTACTGTCGCAGCTGCAACGCCGACACTTTCGGTCGGCGCCCCGACCTCAGGCGTTGGCGTTGCCTCCACTTCTGCCGGCGTCTCTTCGACAGCCACCTCTACGGGGGTCATTTCGATTTCCGGTATCGTTTCCTGTTCCATTGGTGTAGTCGTAGTCATAGAGTATTAAAAAATGAGTCCTCCCTCGCGCGCCGCTTCAGCGAGCGCTTTTACCTGACCCGCATAGCGGTAGCCGCCGCGATCGAAGACCGCCATCGTTATACCTGCAGCATTCGCCTTCTTAGCAATCGCGGCGCCGACGGCCACTGCCTGAGCTGACTGTGCACCCTTAAACTCGCGACCATGCGAAGC
>JAYUMM010000050.1:0-1759 GCA_043762685.1 bacterium
CCGGAAACTCGTTGCTCTAGTGTGCTACAACAACGTTGGTGGGTGCACCCGCGGCGAAGTGTTGAATATTCTCTGCGGTACAAATGAGAATGCGCTCGATTGCCTCTTGAGTGTTAAACGCGACGTGCGGCGTAACGACTACGTTTGAGTGATTGATCAAGAAGTGATTTGCAACGGTGATGCGCATCTCCTCACTTGGCGCGCTTTGATTCTCGACAAGTGCTGACTCAGCAGAAAGACTCGCCTCGTCTTCGAGTACGTCGAGTGCGGCGCCCGCAATAACACCGTCTTTGAGTGCAGTCACGAGTGCCGCGGTCTCGATGACGGCACCACGCGCCGTGTTGATAAGTCGTGCGCCTTTTTTTATAAGCGGCATATTCTCGTGATTGAGCAGGTGGTGTGTGTGTTCGTTGTAAGGGACGTGAATCGAGATCACGTCAGCAGCGGCAAGGAGCTCGGGGAGTGAGACGTAGGTAAATCCAATCGTGTGGGAGAGGTCAGTATTGGGGAATGCATCAAATGCAATGACGGTCATTCCAAATCCGCTCGCCATTTTGATCATGTGGGCACCGATGTGGCCAGTGCCGACTATGCCCATCGTCTTACCCGAGAGGTCGAATCCACGAAGGCCGGCTGGTGAGAACTCGCCGCTGCGCACGCGTGCATTCGCTTCGATGGTACGACGCGAAAGCGTAAGGAGGAGTGCGAACGCGAATTCGGCCACCGTGTTCTCACCATAAAAAGGAACATTCACGACTGTTATGTTACGTGCTGCTGCCGCTGCGAGGTCGACGTGGTCAAAGCCGGTGGAGCGGGTGGCGATAAGCTTAAGGGCCGGGAAGCGTGCCATATCAGCTTCAGCAATCGACGACTCCATAAACACACAGAGTGCCTCCGCTTCTGGGTCACTCAGATCAGTGTGTGCCGAGAAGGGTCCCTCATGAAAGGTGATCTCATCGTTCGGGAGCTTCTCCCGTATAAACTGCTCCTCCCACGCCTCGCCCGCAAAATAATGGATTTTCATGCGCGTATTCTACACTGCTTCGGCCTCGTGTTCTATCGCAAGGAGACGTTCGTACTTCTCGAGGCGCTCTTTCTGGCCGAGGCCACCGGCTTTAATGCCGTGGCAGCCGGTGCCGTACGCGAAGTCACTAATAAAGGTGTCATTGGTCTCGCCAGAGCGATGTGAGGCGACCGCTTGCCAGCCAGCGGTGTAGGTCGTTTGTACCGCCGCAATTGCCTCCTTCACCGAGCCGATCTGATTGGGTTTAATGAGGACGGCATTAATCGCTTTTTCTTTTTGTGCTTCCTTGATGCGCGCTGGATTTGTTACGGTGAAGTCGTCGCCAACGATAAGGATTTTCTCACCGAGCTCGGCGGTGATATGAGCAAAGTCGTTCGCCGATTCTTCATCAAACGGGTCTTCAACACTGTGAATGGGATATTTTGCTACGAGGTCAGTGTAAACGCGGAGAAGTTCGTCGGCAGTGTGAGGTTTCCCGAGAAGAGTATACGTGCCATCGTTAAAGAATTCGCTCGCAGCGGCGTCGATAGCGATAGATGCGTGCGGGAATTCACTCACGAGTGTTGCGAGAAGTTCAAACGGTTTCTCGAGCGTGTCGAAGGTGGGTGCATAGCCGCCCTCGTCGCCCATCGGTACCCCGGAGCCGAGGCGCTCGCCGAGCTTCGTGAACGCCTCGGTTGCGATCGGGAATGCATCACTCAACTTACCCTCGACGACAAGAATGTACTCTTGGAA
>JAYUMM010000051.1:0-1049 GCA_043762685.1 bacterium
AGCAAAGCACTCTGGGCAATCTTCGCGGTGGTTTTGGTAATCGTGCTCTATATCGCTTTTGCGTTCCGCAAAGTATCGAAGCCGGTACCGAGCTGGGGCTACGGGCTCATTGTTGTTGCGATGCTCGCGATCGACCTTATTGTCCCTGCAGGCTTCTACGCCGCACTTTGTCACTTCACGGGCGTGCAGGTTGACTCGCTCTTTATTGTGGCGATGCTTGCCCTCCTCGGATATGTTGTGAACGACATTATCGTCATCTTCGACCGCATCCGCGAGCACCTCGCGCGCAATGAGCGTATGAATATCAAGGAGTCATTTGAAGACACGATCGGCAAGTCTATCAACGAGACAATGACGCGCTCAATTAACACGGCACTTACGGTAGTCTTGGCACTGCTTGCACTCATCTACTTCGGTGCAGCCGCAACGCGCGACTTCGCTCTTGTGATGCTCGTGGGTGTGGTTGCTGGAACGTTCTCTTCTATCTGCCGTTCGGCACCGCTCCTCATACCTATTGCTCGTTGGTTTGCTAAGAAATGATAATTGGCATTACCGGCACCCTGGGCTCGGGCAAAGGGACGGTAGTTGACTATCTCAAAGAGAAAAAAGGTTTTGTACACTATTCGAGCTCAGCGATTCTAAGAGATGTGTTGCGAGAACGAGGGCTCCCTGAAACGCGAACATACATGTCGCCGCTTGCCGATGAACTTCTCGAAAAACATGAGGGCGGAGTACTGCACCTCTCACGCGAGCGCGCCGAAAAAGCTGGGGTCACGGATTATATACTCGAGGCGATTCATCGAACAAGTGAAGCAGACTACGTACGCAGTATCGGCGGCATAATTTTGGGAGTTGATGCTGATTTAAAAACACGGTTTGAACGTACGATACAGCGCGGACAGGGGGAGAAAGATCACGTGACCTATGAAGAATTTCTTGAGCACGTACAGCGTGAGGATGAAGGTGAACAAGGTACCGGACCAAATATCCGTGCAGTACTTAAAACTGCCGATGCAGTATTTCTAAACAATGGCACACGAGAAGAACTG
>JAYUMM010000052.1:0-9580 GCA_043762685.1 bacterium
AACCGCTGAGACAAATTGGGTACGTGCTGACGCTAACCGAACGAGGGATCTGGCAAATATCGAAAAGATACGAGATGTGATGAGCGATGAGGAGTATAAGGCACGCAAAAAGGGAATTACCGAATCAGTGATGAGCTTTGATAGCGCTCTGGCGAGCGTAAGTAATGATCTTGAAAAACGTCAGAAAGATTTGGAAAAAATAGAGAGTGTTACTGACGTGGGAGCAAGAAGAAAGTATGCACGGGTTCTGAATCTTGGTATGAGTGAGAAGAATTTCTTCAACTCTTATATAAATTTCGCTGCAAATACTGATGCAGCAAAGAAGATTCGTGAAGAGGCAAAGAAGACTACTGATGATAAAACACTCGATAGTCTCAAGAAGGCCTTGAAGAGAGCTTCTGGCGACGATGAGGGTCATGCGCCCGCGCCCGCGGCCGCTCCTGCTGCGCACTAGACTATGGATTTCCCGCCACAACCAGAATTTGATAAGGGTGTACAGGAAATACTACATCTTCTCCCCTTACCGCTTCGTACGTATGTGATTAAGGAGGGGTATACCCCAGTAGTAAGGTCGCTCATGACGAAATATTCCTTGCACGTTGATCAAGGCACTGTTCTTGAACGCGAAGTGTTGTTCTTGCTCTTGGGTATCGATAACCCTGACGTATTCATGGAGACCCTTGTCGAGGAGGGTGGTTTCGATCAAGAAATGTTACCGGGTCTTATGGAAGATTTGAACGAACAGATATTCATCCCACTACGACAGGAGATGGAGCATGGAACAGGAACGGCGGGGGAGGCAGCTCCGGCGCCGCAGGCGCCGGTAGAGCATCTCTCGATTCCGGTTGGTATGCAGCCGGCGCCAGTATTGCCAAACCCCGCCGTAGGGGCACCCCTTTCTCCCCTGCCGCCCCCTGCTCCCATACCGACTTTTCCACCGCCACCGCGTCCTCCACAGTTTGCGGCGTCAAACTATATTCCCGATCACCCGCTTGGGACCTATGCACCGCCACCCCAGTCCCCGAGCTATCCCAATCAGGAGAGCGGAAATCTGAGCTCTTATATGCACACGGTCGCGCCGCCCCCACCGCCACATATTGTAAATAAGATTCCTCCCCAACCAATTACGGCTCACACAGCTCCCCCGACCCCACCAGTTACTGAGAAGCCGCTCGACACAGGCCACCTGCTTAAGGATCATGAAGAGCTCTCTCCTTCGTTTAAGCCCGCACAACAAGCCGCTGAAGGTATGGCACATATTGCGTTTGACGCCCTGTCGAAGAAAGTGCCGTCGCCGCTCGCCCCAAGTGCTGCTCCGACCTCTCAGAATCTCCCCGGTACACTCCCTGCTATGGCCGTCCCCACGGGGCGGTCCCTGCCGCGCCCCATATTCGTCTCTGGAGTGAAAGGTCCTGCCACCACCATGACGACTCCTCGGTCGTATTCGGTTGACCCATATCGTGAGCCGATTGATCAAGGGAAGTAGGGGGGGAGGTTGCATTCCCTGCGATATTCCTTTATATTGCGTGAGACCCACCTCGGGTCTTCTTTTTCTAAATGTCCACCATCAATCAGCTGTCCAAGAAAGGACGTAAGAACAAATCGTCGAAGACGAGTAAGCCTGCGCTTGCGCGCGGTTTTAACGCACTCAAGAATCGTCCGACGTTTTACCCTTCGCCTTTCAAGCGTGGCGTCTGCACCAAGGTGACCACCAAGACCCCGAGAAAGCCGAACTCCGCTATCCGTAAGATTGCCCGCGTCCGCCTCACCAATGGTATGGAGATTACGGCCTATATCCCAGGAGAGACTCACAACCTCCAGGAACACTCAGTGGTGCTCCTTCGTGGTGGCCGTGTGAAGGACATCGGCGTGCAGTACACGATAGTGCGCGGCAAGCTCGACACCGCTGGTCTCGAGAAGCGCCGCACCTCTCGTTCACGTTATGGCGCGAAGCGTCCGACCGCTAAATAATTTATATGCGCCGACCTCTTAAAAAACAGCGTACCTGGCGTCCCGACCTCAAATACGGTTCGGAGACACTAAGTCGCTTTATCAATACCCTCATGTGGGACGGGAAGAAGGATACGGCACGTGCCGTTGTCTATGATGCTCTGACCGAGATCGAGAAGGGTGGAGCCAACCCGCTTGAGACATTTGAATCGGCACTCCGCAATGTCTCGCCTTTGATGGAAGTGCGCTCGCGTCGCGTTGGCGGTGCAAACTACCAGGTACCTCGCGAAGTCCCGCAGAATCGTCGTATGGCACTCTCGTTCCGCTGGCTCATCACCGCTGCACGTAATAAGAAAGGGAAGCCGATGGCCGAGAAGCTCGCTGCTGAGCTCCTCCTCGCTGCCAAGAATGAAGGGGACGCTATCAAGAAAAAGGACGAAATGCACCGCATGGCCGACGCGAACAAGGCCTTCGCTCACTTTGCCTGGTAGCAGGTTGCTTTTTTGAATAATTGATTTAGAGTAATCCTGGATCGTCCGGGATTGTTCTTTGTCCGGACTCTTTGCAACTTATTGAAAAGGAAAGTATGCCTTTTAAATTTCGTTTCTTTTGCAAGCGTCGGGTGGTGACCAGCAGCCAGATGCACAGTCGCATCGAGGTCTACCCACCGCCATTGTGGAAAATGTCGAACTCTCCGTTGAGCCGCTTTATGCGCGCGGTGCGGCGCATTCTTGACCAGATTATTGGCCGGTGGCTGCCGGTACCAAGAAAGACCGTCACTCCGCTTGTGGAGATTAAAGAAGTATTCGTTGCGAGCTTGGATGGCGTTGGGTGGACGGGGGATCTGCCTGATCAAATTGATCAAGCCCGGTCGTTACGGGAGTTGTGGTACATCCGTGCAGCAGTCTACGATTCCGTGGCGATAGCCATAAGTGAGGCCGAAGCCGAAAAGCGGCTCGCTAGGCTGAATCGGTACTTCCCGACGAGGGTTCCGCAATCGGGCTCTGTAGAACGAAAATTATGAACGCCCGTCTCGGAGTCGATTCGGCTGTTTGTCACGAGCAGCGTACTTTTGTGCGCTGCTTGTTTTTTGTCTTATTTCCGCTATTGTGAGGGGAACGCCACGGCGCCTTTTATTTTCTAAACCTTTTATGAACAGAGATTACCCACTGGAGAAAGTTCGCAATTTCGGCATCATCGCGCACATCGACGCGGGGAAGACGACGACCTCTGAACGCGTCCTTTTCTACACGGGTAGTCAGCACAAGATTGGTGAGGTGCACGAGGGTGAGACGACCACCGATTGGATGGAGCAGGAGCGCGAGCGCGGTATCACTATTACTGCAGCCGCCATCACCTGCTTCTGGACCAAGACTGGTGAGAAAGATAAGAAGGACACCGCTAAGAAATTCCGTTTTAATATCATCGACACCCCAGGACACATCGACTTCACAGCCGAAGTGAAGCGTTCGATGCGTGTGCTCGACGGCGCCATCGTCGTCTTCGACGGCGTCGCAGGTGTGGAGCCTCAGTCTGAGACGAACTGGCGGTATGCCGATGAAGCGCAGGTGCCACGTGTCTGTTTCATCAATAAGCTCGACCGCACCGGTGCCTCTTTTGAGCGCTCATACGCAAGTATCCTCGACCGACTCTCTGCGAAGGCTATTCGTATGCAGATCCCTATAGGCGAAGAGGCTGCGCACGAAGGCGCGGTTGACCTTCTCACCATGAAGGCATACACCTTCTCGGGGAATATGGGCGAAGAGGTGATCGAAGGTGAAATACCTGCCAATCTGCTTGAAGACGCAAAAAAGTATCGTGCCGCTCTTATAGAGCGGATTGTCGAGCAGGATGATGCCGCGATGAGTGCCTATCTCGATGGTAAAGAGCCAACGCTCGATGAGCTAAAGGCGATTCTCCGTAAGGCAGTGATGGCGAATCAGATCTTCCCGGTGTACACCGGCTCGGCACTCAAGAATAAGGGCGTGCAGCTCGTACTCGACGCCGTCGTTGACTACCTCCCCTCACCACTCGACTTGAAGCCGGTTACGGGCATCAATCCGAAGACTGGGGAACCTGTTGAGCGCCACGCATCAGACGACGAGCCGTTTTGCGCACTTGCGTTCAAGCTCCAGACCGACCCATTTGTCGGTGCCCTGACCTTCTTCCGTGTGTATTCAGGTACGCTTGCTGCGGGTTCGTATGTATACAATTCGACCACTGGCTCTAAGGAGCGTGTCGGTCGTATTGTGCGGCTGCAGGCCGATAAGCGCGAGGAAGTTGCGCAGGTATTTACGGGTGAGATCGCGGCTGCAGTAGGGCTCAAAGATACTAAGACTTCGCACACCCTCTGTGCCGAAGAGCAACCAATCATTCTCGAAGAGATTAAGTTCCCTGAGCCAGTGGTTTCGCTCCGCATCGAGCCAAAGACCAAGGCCGACCAAGAGAAAATGGGTGTCGCACTCAGAAAGCTCTCTGATGAAGACCCGACGTTCCGTATCAAGACCGACGAAGAGACAAACGAGACTATTATCTCGGGCATGGGCGAATTGCACCTCGAAATTCTCGTTGATCGTATGAAGCGTGAGTTTAATGTTGTTGCCGATGTGGGCAAGCCGCAGGTAGCGTACCGCGAAACGATTCTCGGCTCTGCTGAAGCAGAAGGGAAGTACATCAAGCAGACCGGCGGTAAGGGCCAGTACGGGCACGTGAAGATCCGCATGAAGAAGATGGAGCCCGTTGATCCTGAGAAGAAGGTCGCTAAGAATGTCACGCGCGAAGACCACTTTGAGTTCATCAATAACATTAAGGGAGGCGCCATCCCACAGGAGTTCATCAACCCAGTGGAGAAGGGTTTGCGCGAGGCGATGGCACGCGGCTTCTTGGCCGGCTTCCCGATGGTCGATATCTCGATCGACCTCTACGACGGCTCGTACCACGATGTGGACTCTTCAGAAATCGCGTACAAGATCGCTGCCTCGATGGCCTTCCAAGAAGCAGCGGGTAAAGCAAAGGCGGTTATTCTCGAACCGATTATGCGCGTCGAAGTTATCATCCCAGACCAGTTCATGGGTGATATCACGGGTAACCTCTCTGGCAAGCGCGGACAGATCGAGGGTATGGAGGAGCGTGGCATGAACAAAGTCGTGCACGCCAAAGTGCCGCTCTCTGAAATGTTCGGCTACACCACGACGCTTCGCTCGATGACTGAAGGTCGCGGAAGCATGACCATGGAGTTTGACCACTACGACACTGTCCCTGCGAACGTCGCCGCCGACATTATCGCAAGCCGGAAGTAGTTTATACATCAGAAAAACAAAAGAGCGGCGCCCCCTAGGGCCGCCGCTCTTTTTGCGTCTCGCATTTCATTCTTCGTTCTCGTAAGTCACCGTTTAGAACAAGGTTTAGCCATGTTCACACAAAACCGCTGTGGCCTATGGCCGCAGCGGTTTTGTGTGGTATAAGTCAATTGGACGGCCCCATGTCGGTGGCCGGAGCACAAGGAGCTTCCATGTCGATGCTGACGTTTTCTGCTTCTCCGGCATTGCTGTCGGTAGTGGCCCCTGGTCATCGGGCTGAATATATCCAAGCAAGGTTCCTGAAGGTCACTCTCTCGAACTTTGACCCCACAAGGTCATTGGAAAAAGGGTCGATCATCGAAATCCTCCGAGACCCGACGAGCACTTCTTGGTACACCTTTTGGCGTCGGTGGCTCCCGAAGCCCGTGGGCTTCATTCTGTACTGCCCGGCGAAGCTCGGTGTTCACGGAAACGTGAAGGTGAGTGCAGTGATCGAGACGGTTGAGAAGGCGTTGGTTGATCCAACGCCTGTAAGGAGGTACAGAGGGATCCTCTTCCGCTTGGCGAGGGATCTCAATGTGGTCCTCCCCTAGAGGCGTCGGGCTGGTCTAAAGGACCAGCCCGCACTGTTTTTATACTTGTTTTATACTTGCACTTTCGTCCACGCTCGGGTACATTCTCTATAACGCATCTTGGCGTCGCTCTTTGGCTTGTCTGCTTTTTGTGAGTCGGTAAGCCTTTGAGTTTGTTCCGACTCCGGTCGGATTAATCGTGAATTAACCACTTAAATTAATCGACTATGGCAACAGCAGAATTTGCACGCACCAAGCCGCACATGAACGTAGGCACCATCGGCCACGTTGACCACGGCAAGACGACTCTCACCGCCAGCATCCTCCACACCCTCGATATGTTGAAGGGTGAGGGCTACGGTGCTCGCGTCGAAGGCGTCGACAAAATCGACAGCGCTCCAGAGGAGAAGGCTCGCGGTATCACTATCGCGCTCCACCACTCGGAGTACGAGACCCCCAATCGTCACTACGCACACATCGATGCGCCGGGGCACGCCGACTACATCAAGAACATGATCACGGGTGCCGCCCAGATGGATGGCGCAGTCCTCGTGGTCGCAGCGACTGACGGCGTGATGCCGCAGACGCGTGAGCACATTCTCCTTGCCAAGCAGGTGGGGTTGAAGAAGCTCATCATTTTCCTCAACAAGGTAGACATGGTTGAAGAGGCAGATCTCATCGACCTCGTCGAAGAGGAGATTCGCGAGCTTCTCACGAAGCAGGGCTATGACGGCGTCAACACGCCGATTATCCGCGGTTCGGGCCTCAAGGCACTCGAGTCAAACGACCTGACGAATGAGTGGTCACAGAAAGTGAAGTCTCTCGTCGATACGATGGACAGCTACTTCGATATGCCAGAGCGCGAGCTCGCAAAGCCGTTCCTTATGCCGATTGAGGACATCTTCTCGATCGAAGGTCGCGGTACCGTGGTCACCGGTCGCATTGAGCGCGGCCAGATCAAGGTGGGTGAAGAAGTCGAGATCGTCGGTATCAAGCCGACCGCAAAGACAACCGTCACCGGTATTGAAATGTTTAACAAGCAGCTCCAAGAAGGGCAGGCAGGCGACAATGCCGGCATCCTCCTTCGTGGTACCAAGAAAGAAGACGTGCATCGCGGCCAGGTTCTCTCGAAGACCGGCGCGGTCACTCCGCATACTGACTTCGATGCTGAGGTGTACATCCTCGGTAAGGATGAAGGCGGTCGTCACACACCGTTCTTCTCGGGCTACAAGCCACAGTTCTATATCCGTACCACCGACGTTACGGGCGAAGTGACGCTCCCGGAGGGTAAGGAAATGGTCATGCCAGGCGACACGGTCACCTTCAAGGTGAAGCTCGTGGCACCGGTGGCGCTCGAAGAGCAGCAGCGCTTTGCGATTCGCGAAGGCGGCAAGACAGTGGGTGCCGGTGTGGTCACCAAGATCACTCTGTAATCCTAGTCCTTATTGCACTCGTATGCCAACCGCAACAGAAGCAAAACCGAAAGCGAAGGTAGCTCGCAAGAGTGCCGCGAAGAAGGTTGCCGCACCTGCCGCGGCTGAGCACAAGCTGCGCATTCGCGTGAAGGCGTATGAACATAAGATTCTCGACCTCTCGGTCAAGCAGATTATGGACACCGCAGCGCGCTTTGATGCCGTCGTGGTCGGCCCCGTGCCGCTCCCGACAGAAATCAAGCGATGGACGGTCAACCGCTCGACCTTCGTCCATAAGGACGCACGCGAGCAGTTCGAGATGCGCATTCATAAGCGCCTTATCGACATCATGAATCCTTCACCAAAGGTGATTGAGGCCCTCACGAACCTCAATCTCCCGTCTGGAGTCACGATTGATGTAAAGATGGTGTAAACCAAAGACAGCCAAGAAACACACAACCGCCCGCAAGGGCGGTTGTGTTTTTTTTTGGCGAAGTGCTCTCTTATAAGAGTTCCCGAGGCAAGGGTGAATCTGGCGTAAGTCGACGTACGAAAGTATTCAGCAATGCGCACCGTACCCTCGGGGGCGTCTCTGCCTCAGATCTTTCACGAAGAAATCCCGCCCACCAGCGGGATTTCGTATTTTCTTGCATCTTTTCGACCTCTCGTGTAGAGTGCCTTTAACGCTACGAACGGTGCCCACGGCCGTTCCTATGGCAAACTCGCGTAACAGCGATTTGCTGTTACGCGATTTGCTTTACCCACAATGAAATTCATCCTCGCAACTAAAGAAGGAATGACCCGTATCTTCGGGACGGATGGCCGCGCTCGTGCGGGGACTATCCTCATTACGAGCCCAGTCACGGTCACTGCCGTGAAGACGAAAGAGGGGAAGGATGGCTACGCTGCCGTTCAGGTTGGCCAAGGTGAGCGCCGCGTCAAGAATATAAGCAAGGCAGTCCTCGGCCACACCAAGGGCAAGGGCTATGAGGCTATTCGCGAATTTCGCACTGATACTTCTACCGAGGTAGGTGCCACAATCGACGCCTCTGTCTTCGAGGTCGGCGACACTGTGCAGGTCTCGGGACTTTCTAAGGGTAAGGGTTTTGCTGGTGTGGTGAAGCGCCATGGCTTTCATGGTGGACCGCGCTCTCACGGCCAGAAGCACACTGAGCGTTCTCCGGGCTCGATTGGCGGCTCTGGCGGTCGCGCGGGCGGTCGTGTTGCGAAGGGTATGCGTATGGCCGGTCGTATGGGTACCGACCGTATCACCGTGACTAACTTGAAGGTCCTCGCCGTCGATGTGAAGGCGGGTGAGATTATTGTTAGTGGCGCTGTCCCTGGTCGCCGCGGCACGCTCCTTGAGGTCGTCTCCAAGTAATTTTCATACCATGACTACCGCACCTAAAATGACGAAAGCAAAGAAAGAAAAGAAAGTTTATGTACCGATTGAAGTGCCGATCTTCTCTATGGATGGTAAGAAGGTGGGTTCTGTCACCTTGCCTGAGAGCATCTTCGGCCAGCCATGGCGCGTCGACCTCGTGCACCAGGTGACTACTGCGATGCAGGCGAACCTGCGCCAGAACCGTGCACACACTAAAGATCGCGCCGAAGTTTCGGGTGGTGGCCGTAAGCCATGGAAGCAGAAGGGTACTGGCCAGGCGCGCCACAGCTCGACACGCTCGCCGATCTGGCGACACGGCGGTGTCACATTTGGCCCACGCAATGAACGCGACTACAGCGAAAAAATCAATAAGAAGATGCGTCTCGGTGCCCTTATCTCAGTCCTCTCGAAGAAGGCGAAGGACGGCGAAATTATCTTGGTAGATTCATTCGCATTCGCTACGCCGAAGACGGCAATCGCAAAGACTGTTCTTTCAGCACTCGCGAAGGGTACCGGAGCTACCGCGCTTACCACAAAGAAAAAGAATGCCGCACTCCTCGCACTCGGTGACTACAATGCGAACACGATTAAGAGCTTTCACAATTTTGGCAACGTGCAGACTGAGGAGTTGCGTAACTTGAACCCGGTCGCGATACTCTCGCACAAGTACTTGGTGATTGAGAAGCCCGAGGCCGCATTTGTTGCAATCGCGAAGCGCGTCGCCGCTAAATAAATTATTATGGCACTCTTCGATAAAAAAGTGACTAAGAAGGAGAAAAAGGCAGACGCACCAAAGCGTTACGCGCGTATGAAGACGCCGATTAACGGTACGGCCAACGACATCATCCGCGCCCCCTGGTTCTCAGAGAAAGCGCTCATCGTGACCGAAAAGGGAGTCTACACGTTTGATATACCGACACGTGCCACGAAAGCTGAGGTTGCGGGTGCTATCAAAGAGCTCTT
>JAYUMM010000053.1:0-7962 GCA_043762685.1 bacterium
GCGAGTGTCTTGCCAGCATTGTCGTCGATCATCTGTGCCGAGACAAAGCGGTTCGAACGGAAGACCGCGAGACGAGGGCGCTCCGCAGTACCCTTGACCAGGGATCGCACCCGCGCATGGCGGCGCTTACGGAGTTCACTGGTGGATGTAGGTTTATGGTTCATAGGTTATACGGCCTTCTTGCCCTGCTTGCGGCGGATTACTTCGCCCTCGTAGTGAATCCCCTTCCCCAAGTACGGCTCAGGTGGCTTCACACGGCGGACGTTTGCGGCAAATTGCCCAACCGACTCTTTGTTTACGCTCTCAAGCTTCATCACGTTCTTTTCGACGGTCGCCGTCACGTCTTCAGGGATAGCAAGCGGCACTGTGTGAGAGAAACCGACCGTGAGCACGACGTCCTTCCCTTTGACTTCCATTTTGTAGCCGACACCGTCGAGAATAAGCTTCTTCATATACGGCGTCTCGACACCCTGGACCATATTCTTTACGTGCGAAGCAAAGGTACCCGTGAGTGCCTTTGCCAGACGGGATGCGTCTTTTGGGGTGACCAGCACTCCTGTTGGGTCAACAGCGATCTGTACCGAAGGATGCACGCGCTTCGTGAGCGTTCCCTTGCTCCCCTTCACGGTAAGCATACCGCCTGCTACCGAGACAGTGGTCTTTCCTACATTGATTGGTTTTTTAGCGAGGCGGGACATAGTACAAAAATTACCAGATCTCAAAGAGATTCTCTCCGCCCGTATTGGTCTTACGCGCTTCAGCATCGGTGATGATGCCAGCGGGGCTCGAGATCAAACGGGCTCCCGTACCACCCTTTACCGTGTGTGCTTCGGATGAAGGGGTATAGAGGCGGCGACCAGGCTTGCTGATGCGCTTTACGCCACGTAGGCGGGCATTGCCGCGAGCGTCATATGCGAGCGTCACCACAAACTGCTTTTTGATCTCTGAGACATCCTTGCCACCAACTATGGAGACTGCTGTGAGGAAGCCGAGCTCCTTCAGCTTTTGTGCAATCGCGAAGAGGTGTCCGGAGTACGGGAGTACCACCTCTTGCTTGCCGATCATTGCGGCATTCTGCAAGCGGATAATGAAGTCGCCGACGCGGTCTGTTACCATGATGCTTTTTTAACGCCAGGAATCTTGCCCTCACGAGCCATCTCGCGGAACTGAATACGGGAGAGGCCGAAGGTGCGCATATAGCCACGAGAGCGGCCAGTCACTGCACAGCGGCTCTTGAGACGTACTGGGGAAGAGTTCTTGGGGAGCTTTTGTAGGCCTTCAGAATCACCGGCCAACTTCAAAGCCGCGCGTTTTACCGCGTACTTTTTGACGAGTTTCGTCTTTTTGACGAGTCGTGCGAGCTGGGATTTCTTTGCCATAAAAAATAAAGCCCCGAAGAGCGTATCTCTAGACTATCAGCGTTTTACGCTCGCGTCAACGATGAGCGGGAAGCCCACGTGACGGAAGAAAGCCTCGGCCTCCTCCTTCCCTTTTGCGGTGGTGACCACAGTAATCGCAAGACCGAAGACATCCTTGAGATCTTCGTCAGATGCCTCTGGGAATATAGTGTGCTCCTTGAGCCCAATGGTCATATTACCCATATCATCAATCGCCGTGGCCTTGAGACCGCGGAAGTCGCGCGTACGCGGGAGAGTGATGTGGATGAGCTTATCGAGGAAGCTGTACATACGAGCACCACGAAGCGTCACCTGGAGCCCCACCGTATCGCCCTCACGTACCTTAAACGAGGCAACCGACTGTTTCGCAGCGCGTGGAGCTGACTTCTGACCCGTAATCTTCGCGAGACGATCTTGGATCAGCTCGATCTGCTTCTTGTCGCGCTTCTTACCAACTCCCGAGGAGACAACGACTTTCATAATGCGCGGACCCTGCATCGGGCTCGTGTAGCCAAAATTCTCGGCAAGTGCGAGATAGGCTGACTGCTGGCGTTCTTTGCTAATAGGCATACTTAATTATTTAGCTACGGTCTTGGTCTTCTTCACTTTTACTTTCGCATCGAGTGCCGACTCGATCTTCTCCTTCGAGACCAGGGCGACGTTCGAGACATCGATAGCGCGTGGGCGCTCAACGATGCGGCCGATCTGCCCCTGTGCGCCCTTTAGGTGACGCTTAAAGAGAGCGATACCCTCGACCACGACCTTGTTCTCCTTGGGGAGCGCGCGCAGTACTACGCCAGACTTCGTCTTGTCCTTGCCTGCGATCACCTTTACCTTATCTCCTTTTTTAATTTTCATACAAAAAATGCTAGACGACTTCTGGTGCGAGAGAAACGATCGAGTGCCAACCACGCTCATCGAGCTCACGTGGTACCGGCCCAAAGATACGGTTCCCTTTGGGGCCCATCTCCTTGCCCTGCTTCTCAATCAGTACGACGGCATTCTCGTCAAAGCGAATATACGAGCCATCCTTACGACCAAATGGCTTTACCTGGCGTACGACCACCGCACGACAGATATCTTTCTTCTTGACCGCCTTACGTGGTGCCGCGCTCTGAATCGAGACGACGACAATGTCACCGATCTGAGCATAGCGGCGCTTACTACCGCCGAGCACCTTGAACACTCGAGCGACCTGGCCGCCGGAATTGTCTGCTACGGTAACGATGGATTGAGGCTGCAACATATTATTCTTTTTCAACCGAGACCGTCTTGGTCGGATCAATGGCGAAATGCTTCAACTTAGAGATCGGGCGTGTCGCGACGATCGTGACCGTGTCGCCAACCTGCACAGTGTTGCCTGGGTCGTGAGCAAGGAAATTCTTAGAGCGTACACGATACTTCTTGTATTTCGTGTTTTTTACATAGCGGTCGACGCGGACAGTAGCCGTATCTTTCATCGCCGTCTTTACGACGACTCCGACAAACGATTGGGGGCGGGAGGTTGTAGTTTCCATAATTATGCAGAAGCGGTCGTAGTTGGCGGCACACTCATGACGCGTGCGTGTTGCTCAGTCAAAATCCGGGCGATAGTGGCGCGGAACTTCTTGGGGGCCGTGCTGTCCTTCGCGCGGGCGCCCGCAGCAGCAAAGCGCTCCGTGCGGAGTATTGCGCGGGTATCAGTAAGAAGCTTCACAAGCTCCTGATCGGTCTTCGTCTTCATACTTTCTCTTTTTGTCATACTTGGAGCAATAAAGCAATTTAACGTGCGATGATGGTCGTTTTGACCGGGAGCTTCATCCCCGCCTGGCGCAGGTGAGCGCGAGCGATCTTCTCGTCGACACCGTCGATTTCGAAGAGGATTCGACCTGGGCGTACCTGAAACACATAGTGCTTCGGATCGCCCTTTCCGCTACCCATACCCACCTCAGCCGGCTTCATCGTGACTGGGCGGTCAGGGAAGATGCGAATCCAGAGCTTGCCGGTCTTTGCAGTTGCACGAGTGAGCACCTTACGCGCAGATTCGATCTGGTTGCTGGTGATTCGTGCTGGGGTAAGCGCTTTGATACCGAACGAGCCAAAGGCCATCGTCACACCACGAGTATCAGGGCGATTGAGACGCTTCTCAGACAGACGTTGGGTCTGCCACTTGCGGTGTTTTACTTTTTTAGGAAACAACATACGTAAATATTAGCCGCGTGGAGTGCTCTCGGGCATATGCACTGCCGCCTTCTTGTCTTGGTAGACATTGCCACGGAAGATCCAAACCTTGATGCCGATCACACCGTACGGGAGATTTGCTTTGTCGTGAGCGAAGTCGATATCGGCGCGGAAGGTCTGAAGCGGGATGCGCCCCTTCTTCACCTCCTCCTTACGGCTCATCTCAGCGCCACCGAGGCGACCCGAGACCGCGATACGCACCCCCTCAACCTCGCGAGCAGCAATCACCTTCTCGACCGTCTGCTTAAGCACACGGCGAAACGGCATACGCTTCTCGAGGCCTTCAGCGATCATGTAGGCAACGACTGCGGCATCAGTCTCAGGCTGGCGGATTTCATTAATATCAATCTTGACCTGCTTGCCAGATGGGAGCGCGTGGCCTGCTGCTCGGCGTACCTCGTTAGTAAGGTCAGTGCGAAGTTTGGTCGCATTCTCGCCAGAGCGGCCGATTACGAGGCCAGGACGGGCAGTAGAGAGGATAACCCGCAACTCGCTCTCTGAGCGCTCGATGTCGATGCCGCTCGTGTAGGTACCGCGCAGACGCTTCGTCAGAAAACGACGTATTGCCTCGTCGACCTTGATGTTCTCACGGTAAGTCGACTTATCAGCAGCGAACCAACGACTCTTCCAGTCTCGGATGATGCCAAGGCGATGAGCGTAAGGATGTACGGTGTGAGTCATAGTAAATTAAGCGAGTGTAACCTTTATTTGGCTCTTGCGGCGACGGATGAGCGAGGCACGACCAAAGGCACGCGGCATGTACTTCTTAAGCATACCGGCGCTCTCGACCGTAATCGAGTGCACTTTGAGCGACTCGACGTCCTCTCCCAGCTCCTTCGCATTTGCTACTGCGCTCTTGATGAGCTTCGCAATTGGCTCGGCAGCACGGCGGGGAAGAAATGCAAGCTCCTCAAGCGCCTGAGCGACCTTCTTACCCTTTACGAGATCCGTTACGAGGCGAACTTTGCGCGGGGTCTGGTTATGACTCTTGATTGAGGCGAAGGACATATATTATTTCTTAGGCTTGGCTGGAGCCTCTTTCGATGCCTTGGCGGCAGTGATCTCGGCCTGCTGCTTCTTGGCCTCCATCTCCTTCTGCATCTTGCCGCCGTGACGAACGAACTTCTTGGTTGGCGAGAACTCGCCCAAGCGGTGCCCCACCATCTCTTCAGAGACGAGGACTTCGAGGTGCGACTTGCCATTGTGGACACCGAAAGTGAATCCGATCATCTCTGGGCTGATCTGGCTACGACGCGCCCATGTCTTAATAACTCCAGCAGAGGCTGGTTTCTTATCTGCGACCTTCTTGAGGAGTTTGAAGTCCACGAAGGGTCCTTTCTTGAGTGAGCGTGACATGTAAGTAATGAAAAGCCCGCGCGTGCGCGAGATAGCTCAAAGATACAGTACTTGCTCGTGCGAGTCAAACCCCGTGCTGGTCATATATTTGCTACACTGTAGGCATGCAAAAAGACACTATTATCGGGATTTCGACACTTATGGTTGTTATCCTCGCAGTTGTGGCCTACACAGCCCTGCGACCCACATCTGCTGAGGCACCCATCAACACGACTGTCTCACCAGCGCTTGGGGTGACTGGAGATGGATACTTCCAGAACGCCACGTATTACGACATCACCGCACAATACGCCTCGAGCACGCCCCTCTCTGGCGCCGCCAATGCGAGCGCCACCGCTCTTATGAAAAATTTTGTTGACAATACTATTGCGGAGTTTAAGACAGATGGAAACTTCGACCATCTTACTACAGAAGACATCAGCATGATGGGCTTCGATAAGGGCCGCAAAGAGTCGCTCAAGATCGTCTATCTCGAGAGCTCGAGCGCTCGCACCGTCTCTTATATTTACACCATCTACACCGATACGCTCGGCGCCCACGGCAACAGTGACTTCAGGACCTTTACCTTCGACACTACGACCGGCGCAGGGCTCGCACTGGCCGATATCTTCGTTTCGGGAGCGAACTATCTCGATACGCTCTCCCAGCTGGCGCGCGCCCGACTCCCAGGAATCATAGGAGACCGCTACGACATGAATGCGATTAAAGACGGCACGACGCCCATCGAGGAGAACTTCAAGAACTTCTTCTTCGACAATCATGACCTCGTCGTGCTCTTCCCCCCCTACCAAGTCGCCGCCTATAGCGAAGGCCCACAGACGCTCCGCATCCCCCTCTCACTCCTTACCAACCTCAAGAGTGCGTACAAGTAGAAGTCACCTGCAGAAGATCTAGGCGCGTACTTTTTCGAGTGTCGTAATGCGTCGCGCGTGGTCGAGGAGTGTTCCTTCGTGCTCATCAAAAAAGTCTTCGGTACGATTTTGCGTTTTGCTCATACGCTCATCGAGTACGTTCACGCGCTCAAGTAGATTCTCTTGTCCTTCCACAAGGGTGCTAAGAATTTTTTCGTGGCGCTCGAAGCCTGTTTGAACCGCTTCGGTCAGATCTTGAATGGCTGCCATTACCTCTTTCGTTGATTGGTCTCCAGATGTATTCGACTCCTTCATACACCCATAGTAGCACTAACTAATGAGTAAAGTAGCTAGCATTACCGCGGCTAACCATATCCATAGGATCAAGACGATACACTGTGGTTATATGATCACTTGATGAATAGGAAATCAGCCAG
Source organism: bacterium (assembly GCA_043762685.1). Taxonomy (GTDB): domain Bacteria; phylum Patescibacteriota; class Minisyncoccia; order Phycocordibacterales; family Phycocordibacteraceae; genus C7867-001. Next base: position 6,262 of record JAYUMM010000053.1, read on the forward strand.
CTGTCGAGATATCTATCTGCGCTGCAACACTGTTCGTACCCATTATTGAGGATGAATGTGAGTACGAACGAAGGAGTGTCTTCTGGATTAGAATCAAACACGTTAGAATTTGCCTTGATTGATGCGTATGACACCTCGTTTAGTACTGCGTTAAACGAATAGATTTTGGCAAATGCCTTTTCTGGAACATTTGATACTTTAAGATATACATCGTTTTGACAAGATTGTGTTGAAGCCCCTGGACCTTCCGTCTCTCCGGTAAAGGTAACACACCGCGGAATAACAACGAAGAGATTGTCGGCGTCATTTTTCTGAAGATAGTCTGGGGTGTATCTATCAAACGTTCCCGATGAAAAGAAACCTGGGTCATTTTTATGATCTTTTACCAGTGACTTTATTTCTTTTTCTGAAAGAAAAGTATCGACATTCACCATTTGTTTCGTCGAGACGACTATAGGGAGTGAGGGGAGGCCGTCTTTGATATCACTATCAGGATGAGTTTTGAGTAATTCTGCCGTTTGCAATAACGAAGATTGCACCTGTGGATGATACAGGTAATTAAATGCTACCCATACGAGAGCGATAGTTACACCTCCTCCTACAAATCCTGCAATAATATTCCCGACGCTATACGCTTTTGACGGACTAACTTTTGAAGTAAAGTCATTCATACAGCACATACTAGCACTGCCTCCCGGGAGGGCCACTATTTTAGTTTGTAAAATTGCTTAGCGCTTCTTACCGACTTTGCGACGAGAGACGATGAAGACGTTTGAGTACTTCTTCGGCGTGCGGGTCTTTTGGCCCTTACCGGTGGGCTTACCCCACTTGCTCTTGGCGCGGCGCAGTCCGCGACCCTGCTTCCCTTCACCACCGCCGTGTGGATGATCCACTGGGTTCATGGCGGTACCACGCACTGTAGGGCGAATACCCATCCAGCGCGAGCGACCTGCCTTACCTATTACAACGAGATTGTACTCTTCGTTGCCCACAGAACCGATCGAGGCCCACGAGAGATCAGATATCTTGCGGATCTCGGTCGAAGGGAGCTTGACCTGTGCGTAGCCCGCATCGTGCGCGACCACCTCGGCATAGGTGCCTGCTGAGCGCACCAGTGAAGCACCAGAGAGCGGTGAGATCTCGATGTTGTAAATAAAGGTACCTACCGGGATTTTGCCAAGCGGCATACGATTGCCTGAAGTGAGTGGTGCCGTCTCAGACACGATGAAGGTGTCACCGACTGCCGTACCCTTGGGTACGACCACGTAGCGGCGAGCGCCATCACGATAGAGCGCGAGCGCGATGAATGCAGAGCGAAATGGATCGTATTCGATCGTCTCGATCTTGGCTGGAATATTCTTTTTGTCGTACTTAAAGTCGACATCACGGAGACGGCGCTTGTGACCACCACCCTGGTGACGGGTCGTGATGCGGCCGAAGCCGTTGCGGCCACCACGGCGCTTCTTGGTGCCGAGAAGCGGCTTGTGCGGTGCGTCGCCCGAGAGGAGCTCCTTGTACGGGAGCGTGGTCATCTGGCGGCGACTCGGACTGGTTGGTTTATAGGTTTTCATACAAATTATGCGAATTGAATGGTGTCGCCTGCGTTGAGGTAGACATAGGCCTTGCGGCGAGCTGCGCGCGTTCCCTGACCACGCTTGGTGCGCATCGTCTTCTTCTTGGCCGGGAGGTTCACGATACGAA
>JAYUMM010000054.1:0-2589 GCA_043762685.1 bacterium
TTAGGCCCACTCTGCTACTGTGCTCCTACATGTTGATGATTCGATTTCAGCGCACCGGCCGGACCAATGATCCGTCGTTTCGCATTGTTGTCCTCGAGAAGGAGCGCGCCGCTAAGGCGGGCAATATTGTCGAGCTCCTTGGCACCTACAATCCACGTAGCAAGGCACTCACGCTCGACGAGGAACAGGTAAAGTATTGGATCAGCAAGGGCGCACAGCCCACCGACTCGATCAAGAACCTCCTTATTAATAAGAAGGTCATCGAAGGTAAAAAGGTAAACGTTCTCCCAAAGAAGACTCCCCAGAAGAGCGAAGCTATGATTAAGGCTGAAGCCGAGGCCACGGCCGCTGCGAAGGTCGCCGAAGCAGCTGCCAAGACTGCCGCTTTCGCACCTGAACTGGAGGCACCAGTAGAAGCTGAAGCAGTAGTGGAGGCCCCGACCGAGGCAGAAGTGGTCGCCGAGGCCGAGCCGGCTCCTGAGATTACGCCAGTTGAAGAGGTGCCTGAAGAAAAAGTCGCGGCAGCAGCCGAAGAGACTCCTGCGGCATAACCGCCGTCCTGCTGAGGCAGGCATTACATCCCTAATATCCCTTTATGATGGAATCAGATCAGGCATTCCTCGAATACTCGGTAAAAGCGCTTGTTGATCAGCCTGAATCAGTTGAGACAACCCGTACCATCGACCAGATGGGTGTCCTTCTTACGCTCACGGTCCACCCTGATGATATGGGAAAAATTATCGGCAAGAGCGGCAAGACCGCTGAGGCGCTCCGTATTCTCTTGCGCATAGTAGGTATGAAAGGGAATGCGCGCGTCAATCTAAAGATCAACGAGCCTGTTGGCGGCAAGCGTGATGCTACTCCCTCTGCGCCCGATATGAAAACGGTCGACCAAGTCGTCGAGGAGTTATAAAAGTCACTCGGGATTTCTGAATTTTGCAAAGTGTTTCGCAGACTGCACTAATACACTATGCAAAGTCCAGAAATCCCTCGCCCATGAAATTTTATCTCATCACTTTGTTTGAAGAAGCGTGCGAGGCGTACTTGAGCGCGTCGATTATTGGCCGCGCGCGCAAGGAGAAGAAGATTGTGGTGAACTACCAGACCCCGCGCGACTACGTCGACAACAAGTGGGGCAAGGTAGATGAGCGCCCGTACGGCGGCGGCCCCGGTATGGTGATGTCAGCGATGCCAGTGGTAAAGGCAGTGGTAAAGGCACTCGGCAAGGTGTCACCTCGCGATAAGAAAATGAAGGTGATTGTTTGGTTTAGTCCAAGCGGGAAGCAGTTCACCAACAAAGACGCCGACGCACTCGCGAAGTATACCGATGTGGTCTTGGTCTGCGGCCGCTACGAGGGCATTGACGAGCGTGCAAAGAAGATATTGAAGACGCTTGCACCGGTGAAAGAATTCGCAGTAGGTGAGGCGGTCTACACCGGCGGCGAGCTGCCCGCGCTCTCGATTATTGATGCCGTGACGCGTCGCCTCCCGGGTGTGCTCGGTAAAGACGCATCAGTCGAGGAGCGCCGCATCGCCTCTTCAGCCGTCTACACCCGCCCCGAAACTATTTTATACAAAGAGAAGAATTATAAAGTGCCCAAAGTCCTCCAAACCGGCGATCATGCCGCGATCGACGCCTGGCGCAAGAAGCGCTAACACTATCCCCAGAGGGGCTTGCACCCGGCAGGGGGCGGGTGGTACACTCTAGCCACAAGATACGGATGGGTCACGGAGGGCGGCGCAGTACAGATTCATAGCAGAACAGAAGAAACGCACAAGCGAGGGAAGTCCTTCGTGCGTTCGCATTTATATATAAAAGAGAGCAAAAACAAGGAGACGAGACACGGGAAGAAAGATTGCAGAAATTTATTCATCAACGCAAACTCACATGCGCAAGAACCTCGTGCAAAAGACTTTCGGTGCATTTCGCGCGCCAAAAGTATCGTTCCCCGACCTTGTCGGGCACCAGAGAGGATCGTTCGACTGGCTGCTCAAAGATGGGCTCGCAGAGCTCTTCCGTGAGTTCTCGCCAATCACCGATTACTCAGGCAAAAAATTTGAATTGCAGTTTGTGAGTTTCGAAGTAGGCGAGCCGAAGTACAGCGAAGAGTTTGCCCGTGAGAATATGCGCACCTACGAAGCGCCGGTCAAGGCGACGGTGAAGCTTATCAACAAAACTTTCGGGTCAGAGAAGTCTCAGGAGATCTTCCTCGCTGATATGCCGATTATGACCCCACACGGGTCTTTTATTGTATCTGGTGTTGAGCGCGCTATCGTCCCTCAGCTCGCACGCTCCTTCGGTGCATTCTTCGTCTCAGAGCTCATTCGCGGCAAGGCATTCTTTGGTGCGAAGATAATCCCGCTTCGCGGTGTATGGATCGAGATCGACTCTGAAGCTGATGGTGCAATCTTTGTGAAGATTGATCGCAAACGCAAGTTTCCTATCACCCAACTTCTGACCGTCTTTGGTGGTGGTCTCGGCGAAGCAGTTACCAAGCACTTTGCGAAGGACCCGCTCGCACTTGCCGCAATTAAAGCAACACTCGAACACGATGAGGCGAAGTCGATCGAAGAGGCGTACATCGAGAT
>JAYUMM010000055.1:0-3924 GCA_043762685.1 bacterium
ATGAGCGACTTCGATTTGATTAGAAGAAGTGTCGCGGCAATTTGGATAAAATTGGCCGTCTCTTCGACTGGGAACGCTTCTTGAGCGCGAACATGTTGGATAAAATCTTCGGTGATGTTCGCGAGGGCAAGATCGTTCACCAAGAGCTTACGTGCTTCTATAAGGTCGAGCAGTAGCTCAAACGGTCCTTCGTATGAGTCAGTCTTTATGGTGAAAGGCATGTTCTATGAAGTGTATCAGCAGACGCACCGGCTCCCCCGCTGCGCCTTGCGCGAGCTCGTCGCTTTTTATGGAGGTCATTCTCGGTGCTATGTCGAGATGCGCCCACGGACAATCGAGTTCTTTGGCGAATTGCCAAAGGAACATTCCCCCATCAATTGCACCGCCGTAGCGACTCGTTGAGCCACCGGGTACATTTTTTAAATCTGCGAATGTGCCCTTCACGCGTTCTTCGTATTCGTCCCAGAGGGGGAGTCGCCACACGTAGTCGCCCGACTGTTCCCCACTCTCTGCAATATGCTGTGCGAGCATATCGTCACGCGTAAGAAGTGCGCTCGCGTGGAGGCCGAGCGCACTCATCGCTGCACCCGTGAGTGTTGCCACATCGATCACCACTGCCGGTTTAAAACGTTTCGCATAGGTAAGCGCATCAGCGAGTATCACCCGCCCTTCGGCATCAGTATCAAGTATTTCGATTGTCTTCCCTGAGAGCGACGTGAGTACATCCCCCGGGCGGTATGCATTGGTACCCGGCATATTTTCAACAGAGGGCAACAGACCAATCACGGACTGCTTCACTTTTAATTTCGCTGCGAGCGCGACTGCATGTATAACCGCGGCTGCACCCGACATATCCATATGCATCTCGTACATACCACTTGAAGGTTTGAGATTGAGTCCACCTGCATCAAAGGTAACGCCTTTCCCGGCAAGTACAATCGGAGCGCCTTTCCCGCCCTTGTACTCCATAACAGTAAAAGTTGGTTTCTCGATTGAACCTTTCGCAACTCCAAGGATCGCACCCATACCAAGCTTCTTCATTTCTGCCACGCCAAAAGTAGTCACCGTGACCGGCAGTCCTTTGACGGCATCTCGTGCCGCTTTAGCGAGAAGTGTTGGCGTCATATCACTACCAGGAGTATTCACGAGCGTACGGCACGCGTTCACTGCCTGCCCTATCAATTGCCCTTTCTGTATTGCCTCTACGACATTCTGTTCTGATGTGTACATTAGAATTTCTTCGACCAAGTGCCACCCTTCTTTTGGTTTTGTTTTAAAAACATTGAATTCAAAATTCGCCATTTCAAAATTCTCAGCCGCAACCTGTAAAAGCTGCTGCGGGGTCACGCTGCCATGCAAACTCTGAAAGAGTTCAGCGGTACGATCGAACTCAAGCGCGATCTTTCTTATTTGATGCGCTTTTGCGGTGTTTATGATCGCGCGACATAAGAGACGAAACTTACGAAGTGTCATCAGCGCCGGCTTCCCTACCCCCAGTTCGAGTGTCTCGACACTACCCTCCTTCAAAAACTTCTTGTGCCCTTTTGTTTCAGCAATGAGAGTAATGCGCACAAACTCTTTGGGCGCACTTTCGAGAGATCGTTTGGCAAGGGTGATTTTCATCGCGATCTATTCTGCCGCAGAAGATACGTCGGCCGAGAGGCGGGTGTCGATACGATTAATATCGCGCGGAAAGAGTGCGGCTTCTTTTACGTTCGCGAGCCCAAGCATCTTCTGGGTAAGTCGTTCAAGACCCATACCCCACCCACCATGCGGCGGCATGCCGTACTTGAAGGCCTGAAGATAATACGAGAATTTCTCGGGATCGAGCCCCTTCATTTTGATGCCGGCACACAGATTGTCAAAGTCATGGCGACGCTGACCGCCCGTCGTAATCTCAACACCACGGAAGAGAAGGTCAAAGCTGCGGGTGTAGCCCAGGTCGTCAGGATCTTCAAAGGTATACATCGGGCGCTTTGATACAGGGTAGTGAGTAATAAATATAAAGTCACTCCCCTTCTCTTTGGCTGCCCACTCACAAAGCCAGCGCTCATCTTCGGGCTCGAGGTCCGGCTCGTTACGATGGTCGCGACCGGTCTCTTTGTAAATAAGTGCAAGTGCTTCACGCAGCTTCATAATCGGAAATGTCTCAGGAGCAGTTGGGAGTGTCGCGCCGAGAATCGCAAAGTCCCCCTTACAATTCATCTCCAATTGTTTGATGATTGCGTGCATAAGACGCGTTTCAATTGCCATCAAGTCACGATGGTCGCTAATAAACCCCATTTCCATATCCATCGATGTGTACTCGTTTAGGTGGCGCGTGGTGGAGTGCTTCTCAGCGCGGTAAACATTCCCAATCGCGAATACGCGCTCGAACACGCCGACCATAATCTGCTTATAAAGCTGGGGTGAAGTCGCGAGGTGCGCAGTCTTGTCGTAGAAATACGGAACCGCGAATATCTCGCCACTCCCTTCAGCATCGTCCCCAATAAGCTTGGGTGCCTGAAACTCGGTGAAGCCCTCGATACCAAGGAATCCGCGATAGGCATTCACGATTTCTGCTTGCACATGAAAAATAGCGCGTGCCTGATCGCTGCGAAGCGTGAACGGTCGATTGTCGAGCAAGGTATCAATATTTACTTCGGCATTTTTCTCAAATGGAATTTCGGCGGCGGCGGCAAGAACCACAATGCTCGTAGCTTCGAGCTCAAGATTGCCATTCACTCCTTCGATACGCATTTTCTCGGGGCGCTCATTTACCACACCTTCAATCGAGACAACCCACTCGGGGCGAAGCGCCTCGGCCACAGCAAGTGCCTCAGGATGATTTGGCAAAAAAACCACCTGCACCTTGCCAGTGCGATCGCGAATATCAAGAAAAACAAGCTTCCCGTGGTCGCGACGCACGTCTACCCAGCCTGAAATGCTTATGGTCTTACCAATATGCTCCCCCAGCCCCACCGTTGTTGTTCGTTCCATGTATCTATAAAATATCACAATTTAATGGAAAAAGCCGTCTGCGTGAACGCGAGACGGCTTTTGAATAGGTGGCCTCCTAAATTGACGAAATTCAGAAGGCACTTTCATCAACCTGCTGGAGATATCGACCTTGATGGTCGATTGTTCGCTCTCCGCGATCAGTACCGGTGTAGTCACACACCGAAGATTGAAATGCGGGGTTGCTTACAAGGGAAACCTCCAAATGATTTGATTTAGAGCTCGATTGCCTTTGACACACTTGTGCACAAGTGTTGCCATGCTCTCTCACAATGACCAGCCTCTATTAACCCCTTTCCTGGTGGGGGATAGCTTTAAACGGTAGGGAGTAACTGGTCTCGCGACCGAGGACCCCACTGTCGGCCCAAATCCTTTCTGAGTATATATATATGATTTTACGCAACCCCAATCGCATTTCGCACCTGCGCCATTTTTACTTCGCTCACGGCGCGAGCTTCGTGTTTCCCTTTCTCTAATACATCGTTGACAATACTTGAGTCTTTTTGCAACTCTTCATACTTGTTTCGCATCGGTGCAAGATACCGGTCGAGATCTTCGATCAGCTTTTCTTTGAGTGCTTTATAACCCCCCTTGTGCTCATCGTAGAGCGCATTAAGGTTTACCTCACTTCTAAAAAGGCGGTGGATCTGGTACACATTCTCGGGGCGTTCGCTCCCCGAGTCGGTCACGATACTCATCACCGCTTTTGCGAGCTCATCGGTCGAGCCAAAGAGCGGGATTACGTTGTTATAGCTTTTACTCATCTTTGCCCCATCGGTGCCAGGGACAACTGCCACCTCGGGCATAATATATGGCTCGGGGAGTGTAAATACTTCGTTCTTGTAAACGCGATTAAACTTTTCTGCGGTGTCGCGTGCGATCTCGATATGCTGTTTTTGGTCAGCGCCGACCGGCACGACCGCGGCA
>JAYUMM010000056.1:0-3578 GCA_043762685.1 bacterium
AGTGCCCGCAAGAGTAAATTCAAACGATGTCGCACCTAGCTCAGGAAGACTTGGTGCTGTGAGGCGGAGCGCGCTCGCGGGAGCAAGGGTGAGCGACACATTCTGAGACCCAAACCCTGGGATCGTAGTAGCAACCGCCTTGGCGAGAAGCACATTCGGGAACACGACTGCCGTAATAGTGCCCTGCTGCTTCACATCGACCATACCAGTCGTCGCTGATGGGGCTGATGGGAGCTGGTCATAGGTCGTCGTCGCGGCACCCTCAAGGAGGGTGTACCCAGGAGGGATTTGTTTCTGGATGCTCGCAAGAAGGTCGGGCACCAGTGCCTTCACGAGCGCAAGACGCGTTTGCGACTCGACTATGACATCAACCACGGGCTCATTTCCGGTCGCGCCTCCAGCCATAGTAGTCGTCGAGCGTGCGTACACCTGAGTCGCCTGCGGTGTACCGGAAAAACCAGGTACTGTAAAAGAGGTCGGTCCTACGTTAAATGAGCTGCCGGCCTGATCGGCATATACTTTTGCACTAATAGACCCTGGGCGCGCGGTGCTCCCACCCGGTACTGTAACTGCAGCATGCGTGCGAAAGATGAGACCTGCAGTGGTTGCGAAACGAGTATTTGCAACCAAATGCTGTGCCTTGGTCTGCGTGTTATAAATCGTGACAGTACCCGACGCGCTCGACGTAATCGCCTTTGTACCACTCCCTTTCACGCTCTGAGTCGCGATTTTTTGTGTGGTGATTATTTCATACGGCAACGTGCCCATACTTTGAGTCGCTGTAAATGAACCCTGCACCGATGCCGAGACAGTACTTGCCGTTACCTCAACCTTAGCACTTGAGAAATAGAAAAGAGCTCCCACTGAGGAACCGATAACCAGAAATATTGCAATAAAGGTGACAAAGGGGAATTTCGGCGATCGCTCGACGATGCGCAGCGGGGTACGGTCAGGGACACTCGGTCTATTCGTAGTTGTAGAAGTAAATGATTCAAATTCCTTTCGACGCGACGGAGGGGTGATGTCATTTAGGATACGCATATGCTCCAGTATACCCCATAGGGTACCCAGCAACTATATCCCACAGGGTACATTAGAGCTCTTCGGTGGGAGTGCGGTGCTGCCAGTAGAGAGCCATAAGCAGCATAAGGAGGTCGGGAGTCCCGACGGTCGCTTGGTGGACCAGCCCAGTGAGATGGCTCGAGAGTACCGGCACAATGGTCGGCGGCGTTTCAGAAAGCCAGAGTTCACCAAAACTCGCTGCCGAAAGTGCTTTTTGCAATGCAAAGATATCTGGTTCGTGCGCAATTAAGAAAATCGTTCGTGGGAGTGGGTAGCGTTGTGCGATGCCAACAAGCTGTGCCACTATTTGTGGTATCCACCCCTCAACAGAGGGTGCCGCCTCAGTCATCTGCACAATCGACATAAACAAATCTTTGCGAATGAGAGCGAGAGAAGTGAGTGGGCCCGTTGCGTCGATGATGAGTGCGTCGCGTTCATGGGGGAACACACTCCGCACTGCCTGATATCGAAGCGAGCTCCCTGCAATCGGTAATATATGTTTGGTATGGTAGATACTGCGCAGTGTCGCGACAATAGTTTTGGCAACAAATTCATCAATGAGTGAGGTAAGGATGACGATCTCGGCCCGATGCGCCTCTTTACCATAGGGGTCACTCGTTACATACCCGTTTAAAATAGTACCAATGACGCTCTCGTCGACAAGTATTTTGCCCGGTGGCTTTACTCGCGTCTTTTCGAGCGCAGCGGTAACGAGACGTTTAGTAAAGAGAAATGGCGTCTTCTCTTCGAGATATTCTGTGCGCACCGATGTTTTTTGCCATGGAGCATCAATCGAGACGAGAATGCCCCGAGTACTCCCGCTCCCGGTTGCTCGCAAAAGCGCAGGGGCTCCTTCGCGAATGAGTGTCTCGCCAAGCGTCTTGAGTGAGCGCAATATCGCTTTCTCTTGCGGCTCGTCTTCTCGAAACTCGACCATCATACTCCGCTCATAAATGAGTACGGGCGGCTTCCCTTTTTCATAATGCGCATACGCACCAGACACCGTGCGTGCACCAATGTCGATGAGTACAATCGACTCAGTATCGGTGGGTCGACGAAATAGATTTTTAAGAAAACTCATTCACCTATTCTAGCATTGCTTTGATACGACGAACGCCAGCAGATGACGCTTCTTCTTTTATAATTTTAAATTTCTTATTGCCCTCGCAGAGCTCGCTCGTATTTGCCACATGCGGCCCGCCGCAAAACTCGATCGAGAATGCATCGTCGAGTGCTCCGACTGAGTAGACCGAGACGGTCTCAGGGTAATTCGCACCAAACTCGTGCTCAGCACCAAGCTTTTCAGCCTCTTCTTTCTTCATATCGGTACGCACCACAGGAATCGCCTCTGCGATTTTCTCATTTACGATTTCTTCTACTTTCTTTATTTCTTCTGGAGTCATTTTACGACCGAAAGAAAAGTCGATGCGCAGGCGCTCACTCGTGATATTACTTCCCCGCTGATGCACCTCGGGGCCGAGCACCATCTGCAGAGCCCGCAAAAGAATATGGTGCGCGGTGTGGTAGCGAATAGTCTGCTCAGCATGATCGGCGAGCCCGCCCGCAAACTTTTGTGCGGCACCGGCACGCGAGAGCGTTTGGTGTTCTGTCATCTTTTTCTCCACCGCTTCAAGATCGATAGTGAGCCCGCGCTCGTGTGCGATTTCAGCGGTGAGCTCAATTGGGAATCCGTAGGTGGTAAAGAGCATAAACGCATCAACGGCGTCACCCATCTTCTCGAACTCCTTCATACCATGCGCGAGTGTAGTACGAAATTGCGCTTCTTCTTTCTCGAGCTCTTCGCGAATCATGCCTGCAGCTGCAAGTAAAAACGGGTAGTGGGTAGCGTACGCCTCACCAAACCCCTGCGCCACTTCAGCCAAGACGGCCTCTTTAATACCGAGTTTATCGGCTTCGCGAATTGAACGGCGAATGAGACGACGAAGCACGTAGCCCTGTTCGGTGTTGCTGGGGCGAATACCCGACGCAATGAAAAATGAAGCCGCGTGCATATGGTCAAAGATAATGCGGAACGAGCGGTGTGCATCAGCGTAGCGCTTTCCTGAACGATGCTCGAGCACGGTACGCGCTGCATCAAAAATGTCGGTGAGAAAAATATCCGGGTTCTCACGCGTGGCCGACGCGAGACGCGCGAGCCCGCCCCCAAAATCGACATTGCGCTTTGGCAATTCGGCAAAGCTCCCGTCAGACTGCTTCATAAACTGCATAAACACGGAATTACCAATTTCAACGAAGCGCCCGCAGTCACAATTGGGGTGACACTTCTCGCCAAAGGTTTTGTTGTGCGGCGTACCAAAATCGTAGAAGACTTCTGAATCGGGCCCGCCGATTTCTCCTGCGGGCATCTTGGCGGGCACGCCCGCACGACTCCACCAATTTTTGCGAGCACCGTAAGAAAAAATGCGGCCACCCTGCATACCCACCTCACCTCCCCGCTCTTCGGTCCCGATCTCGACAAAAGTAGTGTCGATTCCTTTTTTCTCAAAAAGCCCCTT
>JAYUMM010000057.1:0-1597 GCA_043762685.1 bacterium
ACTCAATCCGAGTGTGCTTTTGATTGGGAATGGCGACATCACTGATGTTGCTGATGCGCGGATAAAAGTCAGTGAGTCTGAGTGTGACGGCGCGATGATTGGGCGTGGCATGTTTGGTAACCCGTGGGTTTTCGCTGGGAGAAAATCAGAGGATACGCCGCTCGACTCAAAGCTCGCGGCGCTCACTGAGCTTGCACGTGGCTTCGAGCAGCTCTCGCCGTCCAAAAACTTTGCAATACTTAAAAAGCATATAAAAGCATTTGTCACGGGCTTTGATGGTGCTGCCGAGCTCCGCGCTCGCCTCATGGATGCCGAGTCTGCCAGTGAACTCGAGCGCATCATATACGATAATCCGCTATAATCGCTTTCATGGCTCACCAATCACTCTATCGGATTCACCGCCCTGTAACCTTTGCTGATGTCATCGGGCAAGAGCAGGTGACGAAGCCGCTTGAAGAAGCGGCTAAAGCAAAAAAGATTGGTCACGCATACCTCTTTGCTGGTAGTCGCGGACTTGGCAAGACGAGTGTCGCACGTATTTTCGCGAGCGCTATTGGCTGTAGCGAGAACGATCTTTACGAGATTGACGCCGCGAGTAATAACAGTGTCGAAGATATTCGCACTCTTACTGAGGGCGTGTACACGCTCCCGCTCTCCTCAACGTACAAGGTCTATATTCTCGACGAGGTGCATATGCTCTCGAAAGGCGCGTGGAACGCTTTTTTGAAAACGCTTGAGGAGCCACCTGCACATGCGATTTTTATCCTTGCGACGACCGAGCTCGAGAAAGTGCCCGAGACGGTGCAGTCGCGCTGTCAGGTATTCGAATTTAAAAGACCGACGCGCGTCGTGCTCGCACAAATGACCGCCGCAGTCGCGAAGAAGGAGGGGCATACTCTCACGCCCGACGCGGCCGAGCTCATTGCACTCTTGGCTGAAGGGTCGTATCGTGACGCGCTCTCGATATTGCAAAAAGTACTTTCTGGTTCAGAAGGGAAGTCGCTCTCTCGAGAAGTGGTTGAGGCCGCGACTGGTGCGCCGAAGCGCGAACAAGTACACGCATTACTTATTGCTCTTTCAGAGGGGGATCGCAGTAAAGCACTTATGGCGATTGAACAGGCCGCGAAAGCGCAGGTGGATATGAAGCTCTATCTTGAACTGGTGCTTGAGGCGCTCCGTGCCACACTTTTGATTCGGTACGCACCCGATCTCCACGCGGCACTTGCTACTGATCTCGGCACTGAAGAATTTGCCGCACTTTTGAATGTCGGCGGTGAGACGTCCCACATTACGCACGCGACGATGCTCGCATTTCTCACCGCAGCTGAGCGCATTCGCTATGCGCCAATCCCCGCACTCCCCTTGGAACTCGCGGTGCTCGAGCTCTTTGCCGACGCATGAGTGGTGACACACTGCGCTGGGCAGTACTCATACTCGTAACCACGACCGCTCTTGGTGGTATTTACTATCAATACCAGCACACACGCCCTTGTGCAGTACCCATAACGTATTCGATTGGGGCAGTCGATAGTCGTTTTGATATTTTAAATAGTACACTTGTTGCCAATGCTCAGGCGGCGGCAACGGTCTGGAACAC
>JAYUMM010000058.1:0-1933 GCA_043762685.1 bacterium
GAAACCACCAAAAAGAAAATGAACTTCACAATTGGCGGTAAATAGATTGCCTAGCGCAATTCTATTTGCAGGTATTTAAGCAGAAATCATAAGACATATGCTTCTGGCAATAATCGACGCAGGCGCTTGCGCCTTCATCAAGACAAGACGGATTATGGCTTTTATAAGTTGGCCAAAAGTTTTTCAAGCAATAATCGGCGCTCATGTGCCGATCGCAAGATTCAAATTGATTGACAAGATTCGCCGCTTTCGAAGCGCAATTGTCAACGCTGCCGCCGGGTGTGCATGAATATACAACTCCGTCGACATTAACTGAAATATTTGTTGGCTGCGCGCTCGCCGAAAAACCGATAAGTACAAGCGAAAGTGCAATTAAAGTTTTCATATTATTCTCCTAATTTATTTTTTAAAACGAGTCGCTACCATAGCCGAAACAATGCCGTTAAGTTAAGCTGTGTAATATTTCAAGTCATTAATTTTACAGATATAATTGGATTAAAAAATTTGGGGGTTGACGAGGCGCGAGTTTCACTTTGAAATTTAATTTGGAATAATAACTTTTAAAGGAGAAACCCATGACGCGCCCGCGGCACACCCCCACTATCATTCTTATCCACTTCGGAGAATTTTCAAGCTAAATATTTAGTCGGCATAAAAAAATCTCGCCGAAGATTTTTTAGCCCAAGATTGTTTTTTGAGACGATGATTGCCCTCGTGGCGAGCAAAAACAAAGAGGGCTACCAACACAACCTCATTCGCACATTCATTGCCCACAGCCTCGTGGTGCCGTCTAAATCGGCATTCTCACAGTTTCGAAAGCGCATTTCATTTCGATTTTTTAGAGATTTATTGTACTTGCACTTGATGAGGCATGATAATTTGCGGCATAAATATCACGGGCTTTACATTTACGCCATCGACGGCTTTGAGACTGAAATACCCAGGTCTGATGACATTTTAAAAGCGGGTTATTCAGGCCGAAGTTTAGGCTCAATTCGGCAGACCTATTATCCAAGAATGTACATGGGCCACTGCTATGACGTTATAAATGGCCTGACCAAAGATTTGGTGGTGAGCAAAACTAACGAAGAGCTTCGAATGGCCGACCAAATGGTTCCGGGGCTTGAGACGAACTCAATTTGTTTATACGATAGGCTGTATTTTTCAAAACGACTGATTGAAAACCATGCTCATTACAAAAATTATTATATTGCCCGCACCAAAACTGAAGGCGGCCATAAAGAAATAGTGGAGTTTGCGCATGGCCATGAGCGCGAAAAAATAATCAAACTATTTGGCCAGCGGGTTCGACTGTTTAAAATAAAAAATCGTAAAACTAAGAATGAAATGGTGCTGGCGACGAATTTATTTTTTGACTGGGTCTCGCACGAAACCGTCTACAAATTATATTTTACGAGATGGGAAGTTGAAGTGAGCTTTCGCGATCTGGTTCAGTCTTTAAAAATCGAAGATTTTCACGCTAAAAACATCAATGGTGTACTCCAAGAGTTGTATGCGCGGCTTTGGCTAATGAACTTCACAAAGCTTCAGGTGTTGAAGTCGTATCGCATACACATGAACCCTGGCTCGTACACGTACTCAAAACCCAACTACAAAATATTATTCTCATGGATGGCTGAACACTTGAAGCAAGTTATCGACAATATCGCCGAGCTTTGGAGTGAGTTTGTGCAGATTGTAGCAATGACAATTGAAAGAAGAACTCGCCGCAAACGAACCTACCCAAGGGAGCTAAAATACTCGGGAAAAATGTATCCGCGCAACTCCGCAATTATTGTTACAGGAGGCTTAACTTAACGGCATTGTCGATCCCAATTGTCGAACTTTTTGACAGTTCTTTCTTTATTTTATGGTCGGGGGCATTTTTTGTCTTTTGAAAAGTGATTTGTGTTATATTTCCAAAACCAAGTTT
>JAYUMM010000059.1:0-1323 GCA_043762685.1 bacterium
GCTGCGCGAAGAAAAGGGAGAGCCGTTATTTGCAAACCCGCGTAATGCTGCTGCAGGGTCAATCCGCCAGCTCGACCCAAGGGTTGCGGCAGAGCGGCCGCTCGGCGCCTTTATATACGACGTCGCCAAAACTTCTGAGAGTTTTCCCGGAACGCAGACCGACGAGCTTGCGTACCTCGCTGAGCTTGGTCTACCAGTGAATGGCGAGCATCGCCACGCTGACTCTTTGAAAGAGATTTTTGATTACTGGCAGAAGTGGGGAGGGGGCGCCCGAGACATGGTCGATTATCAGATTGACGGCATCGTGATTAAAGTCGAGAATCATGCGCTCCAAGAAGTGCTTGGGTATACGGGGAAGGCACCACGTTTCGGGCTCGCGTATAAGTTCCCACCAGAACAAGTAGAGACGATTATCGAGAACATTACGCTCCAGGTTGGCCGCACCGGTAAGCTCACACCGGTCGCTCATTTGCACCCGGTCTCGGTCGCAGGGACAACAGTCGCGCGCGCCACACTTCACAACGAAGATTTTATACGAGAGAAAGATATTCGTATTGGCGATACCGTTATCCTCCAAAAGGCGGGCGATATTATTCCTGAAATTGTATCGGTGATTCAAGAGCTGCGCCCGAAGCACGCGAAGCGATGGCACTTCCCGACCCACTCATCGCTCTGTGGTGGCGACGGGAGTGTTGAGCGCGTGCCGGGTGAAGCAGCACACCGTTGTAGTGTCGCCGGTTCTTTTGAACAGCAGGCGAGTAAGCTTATCCATTTTTCCAGTAAGCACGCACTCGACATCACGGGGTGTGGTCGCGAAACCGTGAAGCTCTTGATGCAGCACGATCTCATTTCTGAATACGACGATATCTTTACCGTGACGAAAGATGAGCTTCTTGCACTCGAAGGCTTTGAAGAAACGAAGGCGTCGAAACTTATTACGGCGATACAAGCGGCAAAAGAGGTGCCACTCAATCGACTTATTATTGGTCTCTCGATACCGCATGTCGGTGAGGAAACGGCGTTTCTCCTTGCAGTGCATTTCCCGACACTTGCGGCACTGCGTACGGCAAGTGAAGAAGCACTCTCACAGATTGAGGGTATTGGTCCGATTATTGGTCAATCAGTGGCGCTCTGGTTCGCAGATATGGCGAACCGCGAGCTCATCAATCAGCTACAAAAACACTTGACGGTCACTGAAGTGGCTGTGCCGAAGCGCGGGCCCCTCACCGGCCAGACGGTAGTCATCACGGGCACACTCCCGACGCTCTCAAGAGAAATGGCCGAGGCACGTGTGCGTCAGGCAGGCGGCAAGGTTGCGGCAGC
>JAYUMM010000060.1:0-2182 GCA_043762685.1 bacterium
GCCTCGGGCCACTTCGCGACCATGAGGAACTGTGCGTCTTTGGTTGGAAGCGACTGCCATATTTCTTCAGTCACAAATGGCATAAAGGGGTGGAGCATACGCAGGGAGCGGTCGAGGAGATAAAGTAACAGAGCTTTCTTCGAACGCTGTGATTCTGTGGAAGCGGTTGAAGGCGTCTTTGCATTGCCAAGGATATCTTTTGACTCTTCGAGTATGTCGTCTGCAAAGCGATGCCAGATATAGTGATATATCTTCTCTGCTGCAAGATAGATACGGTATTCCTCCATATCGCGTGTGACTTCGTGCACGAGAGTATCGAATTCTTGCTTTATCAATTGATCGTCTGTCTCGAGGGTAGCAAGATCCCCCTGATCTCCCTGAGTATTTTCGAGTACAAATCGTGCGATGTTCCAAAGTTTATTGGCAAAATGTTTATAGCCTTTTACTTTGCTCTCATCAAAACTGATATCGCTCCCAATAGCAGAGCCGACCAGAAGTCCCATACGAAGCGCATCGGCACCATACATCTCAATCATACTGATGGGGTCAATGCCATTGTTGAGTGATTTGCTGAATTTTCGTCCCTGTTTGTCTCGAACGAGGCCGTGAATCATAACGGTCTTGAAAGGGATCTGTCCGAGATGGAACCCGCTCATAAGAATCATGCGCGACACCCATAGATTAAGTATTTCGTATGCAGGCGACATAAACGAGGTCGGATGATAAGTGACGAAATCTTCGGTGTGCTCTGGCCAGCCAAGCGTTGAAAACGTCCAGAGTGCAGAAGAGAACCAGGTATCGAGTACATCGGGGTCTTGCGTCCATGTGCCCTCCTGTATTTCAGTAGCAGAAGGGTCTTCACCAACTTTAACTTCATCAGCACTTTCTTTGTACCAGACGGGTACGCGGTGCCCGAACCAAATCTGTCGGCTAATGTTCCAGTCATGTAAATGATTGATCCAGTGGAGATACGCATTGCGAAACCCTTCTTGCGGCATGTGTACGGCATTACTTTCAACCGCAGCGCGCATAATCTCCTTCAGGGTCGGTGAACTCCCCGATGCGATTCTCGGAATGTCAGAGTGGGGCAGTGTGAATGGTCGATCGACGTCTACAAACCATTGGAGTTTAATTTGTGGCTCGATGATGCCGCCCGTGCGTTCGGCAGTACTGATATTGTGAACATACGGTTCCTCTTTTACTACCAAGCCTTTTGCACGAAGCTTCTCGACGATGAGGGGGCGCGCTTCCAGTATTTTCATACTGGCGAATTCACCTGCGACAGGGAGGAGTTTCCCGTATTCATCTATAATCTGCTCTTTGTCGAGCTCATGCCGTTCGGCAATCTGAAAATCAACCATGCTGTGCCAAGGCGTAATAGTCATCACACCCGTACCAAATGCCATATCAATCGACTCGTCTTTGATGACGGTCGCGGTAATAGGGCCGTTGACCCACTCTGTGGTAAATGTCTGCCCGTGCTGCCACTCTTTGTAGCGCGGATCAGCAGGGTGCATCACCACATATTTATCGCCAAATTTTGTCTCAGGTCGTGAGGTGCCAATGGTAAAAGGACCATATTTGAAATAATAAAAAGTTGTCTTCTCTTCTTGATAGACGATTTCGTCGTCAGAAATAGTGGTCTGGCCTTTTGGGTCCCAGTTGACGATGCGGTGGCCGCGATAGATGAGACCCGCATCGTACATACGCTTGAACGCGGCAGTGACCGCATGTGTGCGTTTTTCGTCGAGCGCGTACGCGTAGCGTGACCAATCGAGCGATGCTCCCATGCGGCGCACTTGCCCAAGTATCGTTCCCTCACTACTCTTCGCGAATTCAGCGACGCGACGAACGAGTTCGTCGCGACCAAGGTCGTGCCGACTTTTCCCTTCTTCTTTCTGAATGATTTTTTCGACGCGAGATTGTGTTGCGATGGCGGCTGAATCGGTGCCTGGTATCCATACTGTTTTGTCTCCGCGCATACGGTGGTAGCGCACAACGGCATCTTGAAGCGAGTCTTCGTACGCGTGTCCTACGTGGAGAACACCGGTGACGTTCGGTGGGGGCAAGACCACAGAGAATACTGGTGCATCGGCCGCAGTACATCCAGCTCTCACGCACTCGTCGGGGTTAAAGAGCCCACTCTTCTCCCACTCAGTATAGAGGCGTGTCTCGGTCGCGG
>JAYUMM010000061.1:0-3600 GCA_043762685.1 bacterium
TCCAAGATGCAGCAGTTGTCGCCCCTGAGGCGGCAGCTCCGGCCACTGAAGTAAAAGAAGAGACTCCCGCTCCGGTTGCAGAAAAAGAAGTTGCGGCTGAAGTTGAAGTCCCTGCGAAGTTCAAGAAGCTCGTAGAGGAGATCGAGACGATGACCGTCATCGAACTTTCTGAGCTCGTAAAAGTGCTTGAGAAGAAGTTTGGTGTCAGTGCCGCTGCGGTCGCCGTCGCCGGCCCCGCTGCTGGTGGTGTTGCTGAAGAGGAAGGGAAATCTACCGCCGATGTCGAGCTCACCGACTCTGGTGCAAGCAAGATTGCGGTTATCAAGGTGGTGAAGGAGGCGCTCGCCCTTGGCCTCAAAGAGGCGAAAGATCTCGTTGATGGCGTTCCATCGATGCTCAAAACGGGCATGAAGAAAGAAGACGCCGCTGAGCTCGCCAAGAAGCTCACCGACGCAGGTGCGAAAGTCACGTTGAAGTAATCTATATTAGGAAGCAAAAGACGCGTTCCGCCAAGGGCGAAACGCGTCTTTTGCGTTTTCTCCTGGGAGCCCGTACACTGGCCATACTATGGAACCGTTAGCGAAGCTGTTTGGCTCGAATGCTCGCATTAAGACCCTTCGACTTTTTTTGTTTAATAAAGACACTGCCTTTACTGCAGCTGAGGTAGCAGAGCGCACGAAGCTCTCGAAAGAGGCGGTGCGGGGTGAGCTCACCGATCTTATTGCGGCCGGCATTTTGCGAAAAAAGGGAACCCAGGCTCCCATCCACTACCAAACGAATGCGCGTTTTGAACACTTCGATGCACTAGATGTGTTTATTCGTGAGACGACGAGTGTGCAACCAAAGAGTATGGTCAATCTTTTGAAGCGAGCCGGGTCACTTCGACTCGTGGCGCTCTCGGGACTTTTTACCGGAGTGGAGCAGACGCAGATTGATCTTCTTATTGTGGGCGACGCTCTTGAGGAGCGTGTACTTGCGAACGCTGTTCATACCCTTGAAGCTGAGCTGGGGCGCGAGATTCGCTATGCCTCATTCACGACCCCTGATTTTCGGTATCGTTTGAGTATTTATGACCGTCTTTTGAGGGACGTTTTTGACTATCCACACCGTCTCCTGATCGATAAAATTGGGCTCTAAAGGTGCTACACTAATAGGTAAGAGCTCGTGTAAGTAAGTGGCGAGCTATTAATCGAATAAACAAAGCGTTATTTATATGGTTTTCACCACATGGGCGGATGTACTGAGCCAGTCTTTCCAGAATCTCTTCTACGGATTGGTGGCATTTATTCCTAATCTCGTCATCGCGATCGTTATCTTCACTGTCGGCTGGCTCGTCGGTGTCGGGTTCGGTCGTGTTGTGAAGCAGATTGTCGATTCACTTCGGATTGATCATGCACTACGGTCAACGGGTATCGAGCGTATTCTCTCTCGCGCGGGCTTCCAGCTCTCGGCAGGGAAGTTCCTCGGTTTCCTCGTCGAGTGGTTCTTCATCATTGTGTTCTTGGTCGCGTCGCTTGACGTGCTCCATCTGACGACGGTCAATCTCTTCATTAGTGATGTTGTGCTTGGTTATCTCCCTCAGGTGATCGTCGCAGTGATGATCCTCTTGGTTGCTGCGGTGGTCGCAGAGGCAGCAGAGCGCGTGGTAGTCGGATCAGCCAAGGCTGCTTCGCTCCGCTCCGCCGGATTCCTCGGCAAGGTGGCTCGCTACGCGATCTGGATCTTCGCGCTCCTCGCAGCACTCGCCCAGCTGAACGTGGCAACTGCTTTTGTGCAGACCTTGTTCACGGGTATCGTGATTGCCGTTTCGCTCGCAGTGGGTCTCGCTTTTGGCCTTGGTGGTCAGACAGCCGCAGCTCACTATCTCGAACGTCTTCAGTCGGAGATGAAAAACTAGTTTGGTTTCGTTCAAACAAAGCAACAGCCCGCGGCCCTTGGCCGCGGGCTGTTGCTTCTCACTATCACCGCACCCCCGCTGTGCTTCGGGGTAGGTAGGGATAAACTGTTACCATATGAACAAATACATTGCTGGTGCAGTGCTCACTTTCGGATTGCTCGCATCCCCTTTACTCGCTTCAGCCGCTGGCCTCACGAGCTCCCAGATCCAGGCGATTCTCGGCCTCCTCTCTTCCTTTGGGGCAGACTCAGCGACCATTGCAAATGTCACCACCTCTCTTAATGGAGGTACCCCCACGAGTACTGGCCGAGCATGGTGTCACAGCTTTAATACCGATATCACTGTAGGCAATAGTGGCGACGACGTCGCGGCGCTCAATCAGGCGCTCCAGTCCTCCAACATCGACACGACCGGCACACATCAAACTTCGACGAGAGCAACGCTGGCGACGTGGTCTCCTTCCAGGCGCACTACGGCATCCGCCAGACCGGCTACGTGGGCCCCATGACCCGCGCCAAGCTAAACGCGCTCTATGGCTGCCGCGGCTACCAGATGCCCGTGATGCCGCCGACGCCAGTCACCACGCCGCCGGTAGTGAGCTATCCACCCGCACCCGTTACCACGAATGACACCTCGTTCCAGATCTACCCACTTAAGATGGACAATAACGGCCCGGCATTCGCGGGACACAGCTATACCGTTGCTTGGAAGTCTGGTTCCGCAAACACTAACCAATTAATCTACTGCGGTGTCGGCTCAGTGAATGCCGCGAAAGGGGATGGAGCGTATCAGCTTGGGAGCACCTACCTCTCAAATGGCCAACTCACTTTCACCATGCCAGCTCTCTCGTCGGCTAACTATCTGATCTCCTGTGGCAGTCAGACCTCCTCGCTCTATGCCAATAGCCCAATCTTCGCGGTACAGGCAGCAGATGCTTCAACACCAAATATTACTGTCTTCGGTGCAAAAGACCCCAACCCCACTACAGGTTCAGTGGTGATTATCTGGCAAGCATCAGGCGCAACGCAGGCGTCAATTGATGTGTCGTGTACGCCGGGCTCGATCTCGTTTACAACCGATAAGGGTAATGCACCGACGTGTGAAAAAGGCGGTGTCTGGTGGTGGCAGAACCCGACTTCAGCCGAGTCAATCACCGTGACGCCAGTGGGTAATACTCAGTCAATCACCATACCGTTCACATTGACCCTCATGAATAATGGCGCACCCGTTCCCGGGAAGAAGCAGACGATATATGTATCATTCCCAGTGCCAGCCCCGACCATAGACTCCTTCTCGATAAATGATAGTGAGCAGTTCTCGATCTCGGCGAATAACTTTAGCACCATCACCTTTAAGGCTGATTGTGGAAGTTTCGTGCACATCTACAACGCGTATGGTGCGACGAGCTCGGCCTACCCAATAGGAATCAATTCGCTCTGCAGCGCCGAACAACCCTATTCGATATCAACATCGAACATGAGTCAAAATATCTCGAATGAGCCGATAATTTTGTGGGGTATGCAAGGGATTTCGTATATTGGAAATGGCCCGACCACCAACAATAGCGGACCCGTAACTATAACGGCAAAGGCATGCAATATCGCAGGGATGTGTTTCCAGAAGTCAGTCACCTTAACGGTCTACGCAAGAGGATAAGGGTTGGCTGCATAGGCAAAGCAGCAACCCGCGGCCAATGGCCGCGG
>JAYUMM010000062.1:0-4775 GCA_043762685.1 bacterium
GGACAACCATTGAGCCACTTTGTGCCTGTACGCAAGTTTGAAACAGTTGTGCCAAGGATGGTGAGAGTACTTCTGGGTTCATACGCGCTCGGACAGCCATAGTAGTTTCTTCCAAATGCACCCGACTGTGCGATGAAAATGCCGTTCAAGGTCATGACGTTTGGTGAGTCAGCAGCGATGAGAATATCGTGAGCACCAATGACTGTCAGTCCGTCCGTACCATCGATTGCTTGGTAGGTAAGGTTGCCGCGCAAAACAATGTCGGGCTTAAAGTTTTGGTCAATAATGCTTGCAGCAACCACAGTTATTTTACTGGGGATGACTCCCTCAATCCAGACATTATCCTCAACAAAGATAAGGCCGCATCCTGCTGGTATCAAAAAGTCATCGTAGGATGTCTCGGTAAGGATACGTGTGTAGTCGTTTGTGCCATTTGCACTATTGATGGGTGTCACGACCGTTGTAGCAACAGTCGCTACCTTCTTAACGTTCACCATACCATTAGCACCAAAAGTAAGATGGTACCCAATGTGGGGTTTCGCGTTATTTCCTGAACTTGTGCTAATTCGAGAAAGATACAATCCATTTGTAGACGCTTTTGTTTTCAATGCGGCGAAGTTTGCTGAGATAGCACTGAAATCGACTTGAGGCATAGGGTACGACCAGTGGGTTTGATTTGGACCGGCACCAAATATACCAGGTTTGCTCACCGTCGGGTTACAGCCGAATGAGAAATCGCACGACCAGGTGGAGAGTGAGCTTGAGACTGGTGCGTTCGCGGTGCCATCCATACGAATACCTCCGTTACTGTGGTAGGGACCATTAATGACACGGTCGGCGCCTGCCCACACACTACTGCCGATGATGTACGAATACGCGGCGACTGAAGGGGCGGCATAACGAGCAACCAGTGTGATGGATGAGCTTGGCGTATCATTTGCAACCCCCTTGCTGGTGACGTCGATTGATTGCATCACCCCACAGGTGCTATTGCCAACGATTGAGAGGGTGTAAGTACCTGCGGTACCGTTTTCAGGATCAGCATACGGTACCATAAATGGCCCGGGATTCCCTGTCCCATTGGTTATATTGCCCGGGAAATGTGAGAGAAACCAACGATAATAATTGAGCCCTGCCTCGGCAACGGTAAAAGATTCAGAGCGGGTGCGAGTGGCGTCTTGAGCACGGTTCTGGGCGAGCACAAAGCCAGAGAGTGCGGTCAGTACCGTGAAGAATACTGCACCAAAGACGATTACTAAAATCATAATCGAACCACGATACGGAGATGTGTTCATAGTTGATTGCGTAAGTTACGAAGTGTGACACCCCCCGAGAGAGTGAACGAGACTGGTGCCCTATTCACATTGACGTCGACGACCAGATTTATCTTGATTGAGGTAATAGCGGATATATCCACGGGCGCTGTGAGCTCGGTGCCGGTATTGTCGAAGTAGCGAAAGACGGGCGTAGAGGTAGCGTTGACGACAGACATCGCAACGGTCGTTGTCGCGACGGTTACCACAGCATAAGTCACTGGATTCCCTGATGGCGATGCGACTCCTCGATAGAGCGTTCCATCGATAAGGAGGTAGGTGATTCGCTCAATAAATTGATTTTTATCAACGTTCCCATAGAACGTGAGTGATGACGTTGCAACACTCGCGATTGGATAGGCGCCATCACTCCCGTAGGATGCTTCGCGTAAATATTTGACGGCGTCCTCGACGCCACGCCGTGCATGTCCGACTGCGGTTGATTGCTCAAAGGTATACGTATTCGTTTTGTAGAAATAAACGATTAAATTGGTGAGGGCTGTAGTAATGAATGCCGTCATGGCAATAACCACGATCGTTTCGACAAGAGTGAAAGCGTGCTTCATGGCAGAGTAAGTACAGTCGTCGACGCGTGCCCATTGACCGATATGTTGGGAAAGGTAGTGGTCGCGTGTCCGTTTGCTGACACTCTTGCACTGTAGGTGCCTGCGGGTATACCGTTGAAATAAGCGAGACCGCAGAGTGTCGTTGGAATTGTTGCGGCATATCCACTCCTCGTCAATACTACTTTTGCGTTTGATAGGGCGTTACTTGTGTTGTCTTCGATGAGCACCGGGAGCGTGTTCGTACCGAGTGCTCCGACGATGAGTGCTGTGGTTGATGCTTGAGCAGGTATAAAGGAATAAGGAGATACTGGGCAACTCTCGATCAGATTCGTACCCACGAGTGAAAGGGTGTACCCGTCCCACTCCAGAGTTTCTGTTTTACTGCCGCTCGCACCAGTCGTATCGTTCACGGTTGTTTTATAAATTGATTGCCCACCTCCGTTGGTGCCGATCGTTTTTGCTCCTGTGAGCGTAAATGCTAAGTTCGGATAAGGAATCGGTCCTTCGGTGTGTGAAAGTGACCAGTCGAGGACGGACACGGTTGTGGATGTGGCAACGCGGGTGAGGTCGGCACTGAGCATGATATTCGGGTAAGTTGAGGTCTCAATTCCGGTAAGAGAAATAGGAAATGCAGAGAATCCTGCACTGTTACCCGTGAGAGCTGCGTCAGGAATTAAGGCACCGGATGCATCAGTAATATGAATGACGGCCGTGGAGCCGATGGGTTGTACCAGTGTCGCATTCAATATACCCCACCCAGCGAGGTAGCTCGGTGCAATAAGAACCGAACGTGCAGATCCTGAAAATTCGTTATTTACTAAACTGAGTGCCCCACCGACGGCTTGAGTGTTTGTTTGCTGAGAAAGCCTTGAAGCGTCTGCAAATATGTCAGTAAATGTGGTGGTCGTCGCACTCGAGAAACTTGAGAAAGTAAATGCCGAGGGGAGGTCGATAGCAAAGGTTGCGCTTGTGGTGAGATTTCCAGCTACGGTAAGGTAGCCCGGAGTGGGGTTCACATTTTGAGCGGTCCGCGGATACGTCTGGGCGCTTGAGTAGCCAGCACGCGATACATATATTTGATACTGCGAGGATGTTGCTGCACCCCCAATAAGTACCAAACCATTGCTATCGGTGATGGTGGTTAGATTAACCGCGGGTGATGTTGATGCATTGACGATCTGTACAGATGCATTTGCTACGTCTGTTCCTGCGGCATTCACGACATGGAGTGAGAGGGTCCCGCCACCGGTGGATGACTCAATGCCGGGAGGAGCGAAATTTGAGACGAGAGTCACTGATTTTGGAATACTGTAGAGAGAATACGAGACGGTGACTTTGCCGATTTTATAATCGGTCGTGACATTATTTGTATCAGCAGCACCAACACCATCGGCGGGATCGTCTTGATATTGGATATATGTACGAACGGCATACGTAATACCGTCTACGGTTGAAGTGGCGTTCTGTGGTACGGGGCCAGCAGGAATGCCGTTCAGGGTACCAAGCGAGGCGTACGCGAGCCCTTGTAGATATTCCATCTGCGTATTCGCAACTTCAACCGCTGCTGCTTTTGCTTTGGTGAGTGAGGAGAGTACGAGGGAGACGCGCAGCACTCCGGACAGTGCGAGAAAAATAATCAGCATGAGCGCAGTGCCGACGATAACGTCAATAAGGCTGAATCCGTAAGAAATGCGTCGCATTATATGACAGAGGAGAGCGAGTAAATAGGGGCAATCATTGCGACCGCAAAGACACCGACGAATGCGCCAATGATGAGCATCAATACCGGCTCGATAATAGTCGAGAGATCTTTCGTCTTCTCAGAGACATTTTCTTCATAAAACTCTGCGATTTGCTTCAGCATGTCAGCGACTTTACCGGTCTCCTCCCCCACCGCAAGCATATCGCTCATCAGTGTTGGGTAGAGTGTGGTGTGTTCCGCAAATGAGACAGAGAGGAGATCACCCTTCTTTACCCTCTCTTCTGCTTCGGAAATGACATTTGCAAATACTTCAGCATGCACCACGCCCTTGGTAATCGCGAGTGCATTCAAGACCGGTACGCCTGCCGAGAGGAGTGATGAGAGTGTGCGTGCAGCACGGGCGGTGTAAGTCTCGCGGACGATCTCTCCAATGACCGGGAGATGGAGAGACACGGTAAGTACTACATTCGATCCGACACGTGATTTTAGTGCCGCGATGCCGCCAAGCACGAGTGCAATGAGTATGGGGAATACCCAGACCACATGATTCACTAAGAAGTCCGAAAGTCCGACGATGATACGTGTGGCAAGAGGCACTTTGACCCCGAGTGAGGTGAATGTGCTTGTGAGAGTTGGTACGACATAAATAAGCATGAGAATACCGACGATGATGACTGCAGAGATAACGATGACGGGATAGACCATCGCGCCACGGATTTTCCGCGTCAATTCCTCTGAGCGACCCATTTGGAGACCGACGACGGAGAGTGAGTCTGACAATGAGCCGGACTCTTCACCTGCTCGAGCCATCGCAACGAAGATGCCAGGAAACACTTTTGGGTAGAGCGCGAGTGACTCGTTGAACGACGCGCCCCCCTTAATGGATTCAGAGATGCCCATAACGACCGCTTTTAAGCGTTTATTACCCGACTGCCGTTCAATGACTGAGAGCGAGCGAGAAATAGAGAGACCTGCAGAGAGCATCGCAGCAAGATTGCGCGCTAAGAGGATTATTTCTGCTCGCTTAATACCAACACCGATCGAAAAATTAAATTGAGAGAATGTGCTCAGCCTGAATTTTGTCTTTTCGGTAATGGACACAACTGTACCACCCCCACTACGCACTTGGTCATAGACCGCAAAGCGAGTAGGTGCTTCGACTGTGCGCGTTTCGTCGGGTACGCCTTCTTTTCG
>JAYUMM010000063.1:0-13012 GCA_043762685.1 bacterium
ACATTCTTTAAGCCGGTTGCGTACAGTGTAGCGAAGTCGGGTATGCTCAACTTCACTCGCTGGCTCGCAGAGTATGGTGCGCCGTATGGCATCCGCGTGAACACGCTCGTACCGGGTGGGGTGTTCGCCGGGCAAGAAGAAACTTTTCTAAAAGAATATGCGAAACGCACGCCGCTCGGGCGCATGGCGCGCCAAGATGAGTACAATGGTGCAATTCTTTTTCTCGCGTCTGACGCTTCGTCGTATATGACCGGCTCGACCCTTGTGGTCGATGGTGGGTGGACGGCACGATAATCTTCATGCCGTACCCTATGCGCATCGGAAGTCTCGTCGGCGGAGTCGAGTGCGTGACGGGCGCGAGTTTTCAGAAGAGAAACCCAGCGACAGGTGAGTTGCTCACAAGTGTTGTCGCAGCGACCAAAGAACTGGTGAGCGAGGCAGTTGCTGTTGGCGCTGTAGCGCACAAAGAGTGGAGCGCGAAGACTGTTGAGGAGCGTGCAGTAATTCTCGAACGCGCAGCAAAATTGATTGAGGAGCGACAGACAGAGATCGTCGCACTTGTTGCGCTTGAGACCGGGCGCTCGCACAAGCAAACAGTGGGAGAAATTGCTGGCGCTGCTCTTGGCGGTCTCGCACTGGTGAAAGAGGTATCGCATCTCTATCCTGAAAAGATCATGAGTGCCAACCCAAGTCGCGACGTGACTCTGGTGCGCACGAGTGTCGGTGTCGGTGCACTTTTTACTCCATTTAACTCGCCGTTTGTGCTGGTGACCGGGAAGCTTTTCCCGGCACTCCTCTGTGGTAATGCAGTGGTGCTCAAAGCGCACGAGCTTGCGCCCTACACCCCATTACTTGCCGCGAATCTATTTAACGAAGCGGGTGTGCCGGCGGGAGTTATTTCAGTACTCCAAGGTGGGAGAGATGTTGGCGAGATGCTTGTCGCCGATCCGCGCATACAGCTTATCAGCTTCACTGGCTCGTCAAAAGGGGGCGCAGCGATACTCGCCAATGCGGCATCGCGTCTCACACGCGTGTCGATAGAGGCGGGAGGGAAGAACCCGTTTGTCGTATGTGCTGATGCTGAAATCGAGCACGCAGCGAGGGTGGCAGTCGCGAGTGCATTTGTCGATGCCGGGCAGCGCTGTGCGGCCGCAAGTAGGATTATTGTACTCGACGATGTATATGATGCATTCAAGACTGTGTTTTTTGCGGAGGTGAAGGCACGTACGGTCGGAGTTGGCGAGGCCGACGACTATGGTGCCCTTATCTCGGGTGATCGCGCGACCGAACTTTTGGAAAAAATTGCTGATGCAAAAAAACGCGGAGCGACTCTAAGTGTTGAGGGCGCACTCCTCCCGGGCACGGGCTATTTCATGACGCCTACCGTTCTTGAGAACGTTTCGCCCGACGACGCACTCTCACAAGAAGAATTGTTTGGTCCTGTGGTAATTCTCTATCGGGTGCAGAATCTCGACGAAGCGATTGCTGTTGCAAATAATTCTCCCTACCGGCTCTCGAGCGCGATTCATACTAAAGATATGCAGGAGGCCGCACGCTTCGCACGTGAGCATGGCGCGGGCGTGACCCGCATCAATGGCCCCACGTTTGGGAGTGAGTCGCATATGCCGTTTGGTGGGGAAGGCCATTCGGGGAATGGTTGGAGAGAACCCGGAATCACGGCCCTCGACTTTTACTCCTCACTTCGCCAGGTGAGCACAGATCGTTTATCAGTGTAAGATATATTTCTATGGGAGAACTCGGCGGAACATTGAGTCATGCAAAAGGGAAGCTTCTTTTCATCCACCCTGATGCTGCTAAGGCGGTTGTAGAGGCCGCGCCCGATACGCTGGCGCAGACGAAAGTCTTTGCCGATATTGCACGGGTGAACGCACTCTCGATGATTATGGAGACTGGCTCGGGGCACCCGGGCTCGAGTTTGAGTGCGATGGATATTGTCGCGTGGCTGTGGAGGAATGAGCTCCGACACCCCAACTCGAGTGAGTCGGTATCTGACATCTATTTCTCGTCAAAAGGGCACGATGCTCCAGGACTCTACGCCGTGTGGGTTGGGCTGGGGCGGCTCGCATTTGACCGTATGCACCAGTTCCGTCGTCTCGGTGGGCTCCCGGGTCACCCAGATATTTCGCTTGAGGGTATCGCGACCAACACCGGCTCTCTCGGTATGGGTATTTCCAAGGCCAAGGGGATGGCGCTTGCGCGCCGCCTCAATAAGAAGCAGGGGCGCATCTATGTGCTCACGGGCGACGGCGAGCTCCAAGAAGGGCAGTTTTGGGAGTCGCTCCAGCCGACCGCCAATCTCGGGCTTTCCGAGATTACGGTTATTGTCGACCACAATAAAATCCAATCTGATAAACCCGTTACCGAGACAAGTAATCTTGGCGATCTCGAAAAGAAGATTGCTGATTTTGGTTGGGCAGTGCGCCGCATCGATGGGCACGATATGGGGGCGATCAAAGACGCGATTGCGTGGGCGAAGACGATTACCGATCGCCCGCAGGCCATTATTGCTGACACGGTAAAAGGGAAGGGTGTCTCTTTTATGGAGAAGTTTGATGAGGAGACGGGCTTTTATAAATTCCATAGTGGCGCGCCGACGACCGAGCACTATGCAGCCGCGCTCAAGGAGATTTTTGACCGCATCACGAGTTCGGGCGAAACGCTCGAAGTTGTTGAGGTGTCGATGCCCGAGCGTAAACCACCCACAAACGCCGAGCGGCTCGTGAATGCTTATAGTGATGAACTCGTTAAGCTTGGAAAGGAGTATAAAAATCTAGTGGCGATGGACGCTGACCTCATTCTCGACACGGGGCTAATTCCTTTTTCCAAAACGTTTCCCGAGCGATATATCGAGGCGGGTATCGCGGAGCAAGACATGGTTTCGATGGCGGGCGGTATGGCGCTTCAAGGGGTGCTCCCGATAGTGCACTCCTTTGCGTGTTTTATGCCGACGCGCGCGAATGAGCAGATCTATAACAACGCGTCAGAAAAAACAAAAATAATTTATGTCGCATCACTCGCTGGACTCCTCCCTGCGACACCTGGGCATTCACACCAGTCGGTACGCGATATCTCAATAGTGGGATCAGTTCCAGGCCTCACTCTTATTGAGCCATCGTGCGAGAGAGAGACACGTCTCGCTATTCGCTATGCGGTTGAAGAAAACAAAGACAGTACGTACATTCGTCTTGTGAGTATTCCTGTCGATCTTCCGTACACACTTCCTGAGTCGTATACGCTTGAACATGGTAAGGGTGTTGTGTTCAAAGAGGGAACCGAGGTGGAGCTGTTCGCCTACGGCCCAGCGATGCTCTCCGAAGCGTACAAGGCGGCTGTGCTTCTTGAGCAAGAGGGCGTTTCGGCAAAAGTAGTGAATCTCCCGTGGCTGAACGCAGTTGATGAGAAGTGGCTCGCGGAGACGATTTTTGGTGCGAAGCTCGTGGTGGCTATCGACGACCACTACACTCAGCTTGGGCAGGGCGTGATGATCGGCGAAGTGCTTGCGCGCATACCTGATGCTCCCGCCTTTCTCTCGCTCGGCGTCCGCGATATCCCGGAGTGCGGCGCAGCAGCCGAAGTGCTCGCGCACCACCAGCTCGATGCTGCCTCGCTCGCTATCAGTATTACCGAATCGCTCAGCGCTCTCTAAATAGCCCGGTGCGCCCGGCATGTGCTATAGTTTTCCCTATTATGAAAGATAAAATAGGAGTGGTAGACGAGGGCAATACCGCAAGGTCGATCGCTCGATGGGTGGCGCTTGGAGCGCTTTTTCTTATCCCTATTACGCCCCTTTTGGTCGCAAACTCATTTTTCTTCCCGTTCATCACCGGTAAGGCGTTCTATTTTCGCATTCTGGTCGAAATAGCGTTTGTCGCGTGGGTGATGCTCGTCCTTCTTGATAAGGCGTATCGCCCACGTTTTTCCTGGATTGGGGCCACGGCCGTGGTGTTTGTGTCATGGATGTTCATTGCCGACTCATTTGCGCCAAACGCTGCGAAAGCATTTTGGAGTAACTTCGAGCGTATGGAGGGCTGGGTGCTTCTGGTGCACGCACTCGCTTTCTTCTTTGCGGCCGGCGCAGTCCTGCGAGTCGAGAAGAAGTGGCGTGCATGGTTTCTTACCTCACTCGCAGTCTCGGTCATTATTGTTGGGTATGCATTCTTTCAGCTCAATGGCACCCTAGCGATTCACCAAGGCTCGACGCGTATTGACGCGACTTTGGGCAATTCTGCGTATCTGGCAGTCTATCTTCTCTTTAGTGTGTGTATCGCACTTTGGCTCGCACTTACTGAGAAATACGCATGGCTCAAGTGGTCACTCATCACTCTTGCGGTTGTTGAGGGTGTGCTGATTTTCTTTACTG
The DNA here is from genome assembly GCA_043762685.1 of bacterium. GTDB lineage: Bacteria > Patescibacteriota > Minisyncoccia > Phycocordibacterales > Phycocordibacteraceae > C7867-001. Next base: position 4,382 of record JAYUMM010000063.1, read on the forward strand.
AAACGCGCGGTACTGTCATTGGTCTTACGGTCGGGCTCGCGCTTTCCGCACTCCTCACCGCACTCACAGCAGGGAAGCGTGCACGAAGTGCTGCCATCATTGGACTCGTGGGTATCGTGGTGGCGGTAGGGAGTGTGTATGCCGCACGCAACTCCGATTTTGTGCAGCACAATACGACGCTTCAGCGCGTGACCTCGATTTCTGTTGCTGATGGGCAGACACGCTTCACGCTCTGGCATATGGCGTTTCAAGGCGCGCTTGAGCGCCCGCTCGTCGGTTGGGGGCAGGAGGGGTACAACCAAGTGTTTAATAAATATTATGACCCAAGTCTCTATAAGCAGGAGCAGTGGTTTGATCGCGCACACAGCACCTTTATCGACTGGCTTGTTGCGGGTGGTTTCCCAGCATTTCTTCTCTACATAACGCTCTTCGGTTCTGCGATTGTGATGCTCTGGCGGAGGAGCGAGCTCTCGCGTCCCGAGCGCATTGCGCTCACGGCGGCGCTTGTGGGCTACGCTACCCACAACTTCTTTGTCTTCGACAATCTTGTTTCGTACATCTATTTCTTTGCGGTATTGGCACTCATTGATTCGCAGGTGGGGCGCCCGATTCGCCAACTCGAAGAAACTCCTGTGGTTGATGCGGCTGACGGTGCGACATTTGTGCTCCCGGTTGCTACGGTGACACTCGTGGTGCTCGTATGGACGGTAAATGTGTCGGGTATGCGGGTGGCGGGAAATCTCATCACCGCTCTCTCTGCACAGAGCTTTGAGGTGGGAATGGCTTCTTTCCAAGACCTCACCGCACACCCTTCCTTTGCGGCGCAAGAAATCCGCGAGCAACTGGTTAATTTTGCTGAATCAGTTGCGCAAAACAAACAAATGACCAATGAGCAGCGCCAGCAGGTGGCGACCCTCGCAGTCACCGAGATGCAAAAGCAGATTGCTTCTTACCCATTTGATGCACGCATACATCTTGAGCTTGCGTACGCGTATCGTGCATTTGGTGGTTCTGCAGAAGCTCTGAAGGAGATGCAAATTGCAGAGACATTATCACCCAAAAAGATTGATACGATTATCACTGAGGGGGTGACCGCCTGGGATATTGGGGATATAAAAACAGTACAGGAGAAATTCGCCCTTGCGTACTCACTCGCCCCACAGTTTACTGATCTCGCTGCGTATGCCGCCGCTGGGCAATTTGCCGTAGGAAATGCTACGGCAGCTGATGCGATTCTTCAAAAGGCGTTTGGTACGACAATCGTGGATAGCGACATTCTTGCGATGGCCTACTACCGTGCGCAGAATTGGTCACGCCTCCTCTCTTTGTGGAAGGAACGTGCGGCGGCCCCGAATGCTTCGGCACAAACACTGTTCTCGCTTGCAGCGGCGTACTATGCCGCCGGACAGCTGGGTAATGCGCTCAGTACGCTTAAAAACGCTGCAGCACAGTATCCCGATACTGCTACCTCAGTACAAGCAGCAATTGATCAGATTAACAGCGCATCATCGGGTAAATGAATCTACAAGAACACGTCCCTCTCGCTCCCCGTACCACTTTTGGTATAGGTGGAGAGGCGCGTTTTCTTGTTGAGGCGACGACCGAAGCAGAGATTGACGCTGCGATTACGTTTGCACAAGAACAAAATCTTCCCCTCAGAGTACTGAGTGAAGGGAGTAATGTGCTAATCCCTGACGAAGGTTTCTCGGGTGTTGTGCTCCATATTGCACTTCGCGCTGTCGCCATTACCGATGATGATGCCGATGGTGCGATTGTCACGGGTGGCGCTGGAGCGTTGTGGGATGACGTTGTTGACGTTGCTACGGCACGTAACTTTTTCGGTATCGAGAATCTCGCCGGTATTCCCGGTTCGCTTGGTGGTGCTGTAGTACAGAATATCGGCGCCTACGGCGCCGAACTCGCCAATACTTTTCTTTATGCGGACACTATCGACAGTACAACACGGGAGCGTTGTCGCATTCTAAAAAAAGATGCCGCACTCGCATACCGCACGAGTTTTTTTAAGCAGAAACCGACGCTGATTATTACGCGCGTCGCGCTCCACCTTACAAAAGAAGTACGGCCAAATATTGCATACGCTGATCTCGCGCGTTTGCATGCCGAAGGAACGTCACTGGCAACACCGGGAGAAATCGCTACGGCAGTGCGCCACATTCGATCGAAAAAGTTCCCCCAAGGAGCGGGAGAGGGAACCGCTGTATCGTTTTTTAAAAACCCTGTTCTTACCCAAGAAGTCTATGCAGCACTGGCAATTCGGTACCCAGATCTCCCTGGTTTTTCCCAAACGAGTGGTGGGGTAAAGGTATCGCTCGCATGGCTCCTCGATCACGTGCTTGGGCTCAAGGGTTTTTCGGTCGGGGCGGTTCGTCTATATGAAAAGCAGCCGATTGTCATTGTTGCGACCAAAGGTGCGACCGCGCATGACGTTGATGTGTTCGTAAAAGAAATAGAAACACGCGTGTTCGATGAGACGGGCGTGCACATCGAAAGAGAAGTAGAAACATTCGGAAAATAAATAAAAAAATATTTTAGAAAAATAAAAAAGTTATCCACATATATTTATTTTTTTCGTACACAAATATATTTTTACGCGCGATAATCTATTTTAGAAACGTTTGAGTGTAGAAATATTTTTTACACCCGGACGGGTCGACATATCAGCCGTCACTATAATCGAAACCATCATGGCAAAAAAGCGTAAGGCAGCAAAGAAGGCAGTCAAGAAAACGACGAAACGAAAGGCAACAAAGAAGCGCGCATAGTTTCGTAAAAAAAGAAAAATCCCGCTCTTTGAGTGGGATTTTTCTTTTTTAGACCATGCGGACGAGAAATGGTATAGTGGGTCTATGTTTGGGCTTTCTACCCTATTTTCAAAGAACCAATCAGCAGCGTTCCTGCGAGCCGCTAAGCCCCAGGTGGCGGCGGTGAATGCCTTTACTGAGGAGCTGAAGGGCCTTTCTGACGAGGCGCTCCGGTCTCGTTTTGCTTTGATACAGGGGCGCTCTCAAGCGGCGGGGGCGACTCCTGTAGGAGATTTACCACTCGTTTTTGCATTGGTACGCGAGGCGTCTCGCCGCACGCTTCGCCAACCGCATTTTGATATGCAAATTATTGGCGGTATTGCGCTCGCTACAGGGAAGATTGCCGAGATGCGTACCGGTGAAGGGAAGACGCTGGTGGCGACACTCCCTGCAACCTTCCATGCCCTCGCAGGGAAGGGGGTGCAGGTGGTTACGGTGAACGACTACTTGGCACGCCGTGACGGTGCGTGGATGGGCCAGGTGTATCACTTTCTCGGGCTGTCGGTGGGTGTCGTGACGAGTACGGGGACGTATCGCTACGATCCTTCGCATGTTGCGCAGGCAGAGGACGCTGAGCGTGATGCCGAGGGCTCTTTTAAAGTGTTCTACGATTATCTGCACCCTGTTGAGAAACGCGAAGCATATGCGGCCGATATTACGTACGTGACCAATAATGAACTTGGGTTTGATTACCTGCGCGATAACACCGCGTATGCGGCCTCTCAGATCGTTCAGCGCGGGCACCACTATGCGATTATCGACGAGGTCGACTCCATTCTTATCGATGAGGCACGTACGCCACTCATTATTTCGGGGCCCGCAGGTGACTCACAGCAGCTCTATGAGCGTTTTTCGAGCATCGTCGCCTCATTTATTGAGACAGAGGATTATGTGGTTGATGAGAAGCAGAAGGCAATCCAGATTACTGAGGAGGGTATGCATAAGGCAGAAAGTGCGCTTGGCCTCGAGAATTTGTATACCGAAGGGGGAATGAAATACGCACACCACCTTGAGACAGCAGTGCGTGCAAAAGCTCTGTTCCAAAAAGATAAGGAGTACGTTGTGCGTGACAACGAAATTATTATTGTTGATGAATTTACGGGGCGTATGCAGCCGGGTCGCCGCTGGTCAGAGGGGCTGCATCAGGCGATCGAAGCGAAGGAAGGGGTATGCATACAGGAAGAGACACGAACGTATGCAACGGTGACATTCCAAAATCTCTTCCGTATGTACGACCGACTTGCGGGCATGACGGGTACTGCACTCTCTTCTGAAGAGGAGTTCTATACGGTCTATAAACTCGAGGTGGTGGTCGTACCGACCAATAAACCAGCGGCGCGTAAAGATCATGATGATCTTATTTTTCAAACTGCCGCAGGGAAGTATCGTGCGGTGGCGCGTGCCGTACATGAGCACCATCAGAAAGGGCAGCCAGTGCTCGTGGGGACGGTCTCAATCGAGGATAATGAAACGGTTAGTCGTTATCTCACCGAGGCAAATGTGCCGCATGAGATATTGAATGCAAAAAATCACGAACGCGAAGGAGAAATCATTGCTGAAGCAGGGAAGGAGGGTCGGGTCACAGTTGCGACAAATCTCGCGGGTCGCGGGGTCGATATAAAGCTTGGTGGCGTACTCGCTTCGCGGGAGGCGCGTGCAGTCGTCATAGAGAAGGGTGGATTGATGGTGATTGGTACTGAGCGCCACGATGCTCGACGTATCGATAATCAGCTGCGAGGGCGCTCGGGGCGCCAAGGAGATCCGGGCGAAACGCGATTCTTTGTTTCGCTCGAGGATAAACTGATGCGTGTTTTTGCAGCAGAGACGCTCAAAAAGGTGATGGGGCGTTTGGGTATTCCCGAAGATGAACCGATTGAGAACGCGCTTATTACGCGGTCCCTGGAGACGGCACAGGGGCGCATTGAGGGGTTCAATTTCGATTCGCGTAAACAAGTGCTCGCGTACGACAATGTGATGAACACACAACGTCTGGCAATTTATGCGCGTCGCCGCGCAGCACTTTTCGGGAGTGAGAGTGAAGTTGAAGAGCTCGTACGTACGCTTGTTGGGGAACACGCAGAGGCGATGACGGCGCTCGATCTAAAGAAGCAGGAGCTCGGGGAAGCATTTGTTGAACAGCTACGTCGGTTTCTTCTGCAGATTACGGACACATTTTGGCTCGAACACTTGGAGACGATGGATTATCTACGTCGTTCAGTATCGCTTCGTGCCTACGGTCAGCGCGACCCGTTGATTGAATATCGTCGCGAAGGGCTGATCCGTTTTCGACAACTTGAGGGAAGTATCGTCGATGCGGTTGTTGCTGCAATACCGCACCTGCAGTCAGTCGACGATGCGCGTATTCGCGATGAGGAGGCGAAGATTCGAGCATCGTTTGTCGCAGCAGGGAAAGAGGAGCCAGGAACGGCTACCCCGGTTCACAGAGCAGTGGTTTATGGGCGCAATGATTTGGTGACGCTCAAGAAGGGGGGAGAGACACAAACGATTAAATATAAGAAAGCCGAATCACTCCTTGCTGAAGGGTGGGAAATTGTAACTCCATAATATGGCATTTATTGACGAAGCAACAATAGAGGTAGCATCAGGCAAGGGTGGCGATGGCGTCATCCGTTGGTTGCGTACAAAGGAGACTGCGCGTGGAGGTCCATCAGGTGGCGATGGTGGGCGTGGTGGCGACGTGGTACTGGTCGGTGTACGCGATCTTGCTGCACTCGCACGATACCGCTACGAGAAAAAATTTCATGCTGAAAATGGAGAAGCCGGTAAAGGGGAATTGAAACATGGTGCCAATGGTGCAGATGTGTTGGTCAAACTACCAGTCGGTACCGTCGTGCAGTTGATCAGTACAAATGAGGAGTACGAGATTACAAAAGAAGATGAGCGCATCACCCTTTTTGTCGGAGGGAAGGGAGGGCTCGGAAATGCTCGTTTTAAAAGCTCTACAAATCAGAACCCATTTCAACAGACGGTTGGGAAAAGCGGTAAGCGTGGGGATATCAAACTTACCCTCAAAATAATTGCAGACGCCGGTCTCATTGGCTTACCAAACGCTGGAAAGTCTTCTTTGATAAACGCACTCACACGCTCGAAGTCCAAGGTCGGCGCATACCCCTTCACAACACTTGAACCTAATCTCGGGGAGTTCTATGGATACATACTTGCTGATATCCCCGGTTTAATCGAAGGTGCCTCGTCTGGCCGTGGACTCGGAATTAAGTTTCTCAAGCACGTAGAAAGAACAGGTATTCTGCTACATCTCGTCTCGGCTGACCAAGAAGACCCAATAGCTGCCTATAATGAAGTACATAAAGAGATAGAGTTATTTGGTCATGAGCTTACTGCGAAGCGTGAGATTATTGTGCTCTCAAAAATTGACCTTGTTTCGCCCGAACAATGCGACTCCATTGTTAAATCGCTCGCAAAAGAGACCGGTAGGGAAGTACTACAAGTAACGATTTCTGACCCTTTAGAAATCAAGCAGTTTGCCGATCGTCTTACTAAAATCTTTGCAGAGTAATCTTCGGGCACTTGCAGTTTCTCCCTCGAGGGCGCAAGCTAGGTGCAATGGACTACCGCCCAACTATTGGTCTCGAAATACATGCCGAGCTTACGACGCAGACAAAGATGTTCTGTGACTCACGAAACGACCCCGATGAGACTCGTCCAAACGTGAATATTTGCCCAGTGTGCCTCGCGCACCCTGGGACACTGCCGGTGATTAATCGTGAAGCCGTTTGGCATATTTTGCGCGTCGGGAGTGCGATTCAGGGAACACTTGCAGACTTCTCTGAATTCGATAGGAAAAGTTATTTTTATCCTGATATACCAAAGGGCTATCAGATTAGTCAGTACGAACACCCGCTTGTTGTTGGGGGATTACTAAGTGATGTGGCAATTACCCGCGTGCATCTTGAAGAAGATACTGCACGTTCGATACACGCAGATGGAGTGAGTCTTGTTGACTACAACCGCGCCGGTATGCCACTTATGGAGCTGGTGACTGAGCCGGTGATACGTGACGCTGAGACCGCGGGGCGTTTTGCTCGTGAGCTTCAACTTCTTTTGCGTACTCTTGGCGCGAGCAAAGCTAACCTTGATAAGGGTGAAATGCGCATAGAGGCAAATATTTCAGTATCTGCGACTGAGGGGGTATTTGGCACAAAAGTTGAGGTTAAGAATTTAAATTCGTTTCGGTCAGTCGAACGTGCCATTGCATTTGAGATCGCACGCCAAAGTGCACTTATTGAGAGTGGCGGAAAGGTTGATCAAGAGACACGGGGGTGGGACGAAGGGAAGCAGATCACGTTCCATCAACGCTTCAAAGAAGGGAGTGCCGATTACCGCTATTTCCCTGAACCGGATCTACCAAAATTGTTCCTCTCCGAAAGTACTGACTACTCATACGACGTATTACGTGCGTCCCTGCCAGAGCTGCCGTGGGACCGTCGCGCACGCTATGCACGTGAATATACTCTGAGAGAGAGCGATGTTGCGTATATCAGCGCGACACCTGAGCGCGCATTATTCTTTGATGCAGTCGCAACAGTATTAGTGAACAATGTACCGCGCATAACACTCGCTGCAAACTACATGGTATCTGATCTCGCCGGTCTCTACACAAAAAAAGGAGTCGAAGACTATGCCCATTTGAACCCCAAAGATTTTGCAAAGCTCATAACGCTTATTGAGTCTGGTGCGCTCTCCTCACGGGGCGCGAAGGATACTCTCGCGATTCTCATAGAGAAGGGTGGCGACCCTGAGCTTATTGCAAAAGAACAAGGATTCGTTCAGTCACACGACAGTGACCACCTGAGAACTATCGTTAAAGAGGTGCTTATAAGTGAAGAGAAGGCCGTCTCTGAGTACCACGCAGGAAAGGCGACGGCCATCCAGTATCTTATAGGCAAAAGCATGAAAGCAACAAAAGGTTCCGGGAACCCGGAAATGCTCAGTCAGCTCATTACTGAGGAGCTCGCAGTGCTTAGCGTTTGAGTGAGGGTTATGCACCAATTTTTTTATAGCTCTTCCAAACAAGCCGAGATATATATATACTACAAGCCATGGATGAGATAATTATTGACGAGAAAAAATACATATCGTCAAAACGTGCGGCAAAAGTAACTGGATATGCCAAAGACTATATCGGGCAGCTTTGCCGTGAGGGCCGGGTACAGGCGCAACTTGTCGGGAGGAGTTGGTATGTGCTCGAGTCAGCTATACGTGATCACCGATTCGGGGACAATAAAACAGAGTCTGAAACTAAACCAGAATCTATTTCGATTGATTCAACGCTAAAACTGCAGTCAACATGGGAGTCACCGCGATATGAGGCCGCTACGGCCGAAATATTGCCCTCTATCAATCGTTTGAGGAATACTGACTATAAAGCACTGTATACTCCAGCTGAAACTGCACAAAATGAAGTTAATAAAACGAAACCAAATGAAGTACTGGATGTTGGAGTCAGGTCTTTAGGGCAGGAAGAATCATTGTCCAGCATCCCCTTTGATAAGAAAAACTCGGATCACTACGAAGTCACTACACTAGTCGCAGATGCAACACCCTCTGTACAGATAGATGAGACAAAGAATAGTCTTAGAATAGAGGACGAGGGGTTTAATATACCCGTACATACTGTGTACGAATTACCACCAGAGGTTCTTTTGCCCCGCCGCGTTATCGAAAGTAGATTCGACCCCAGTGATTATCATGAGGCGGCGGAATGGAAGGCGGCAAAAAAATCCTCAAATGTACTCAGAAAAATTCTATTGGTATTTAAATACATTAC
>JAYUMM010000064.1:0-9211 GCA_043762685.1 bacterium
TTATCGCCCTCAAGGGTGTCGTTGCGGCGAGGAGCTCTCAAGTCGCGGGCGATCGGTTTAACGATAATATTATTGATTTTGTGCGGAGCGAGTTTAAGCTCGGTATTGGTGAGCGTACGGCTGAGGATGTGAAAATTGCTATTGGTGCGGTGATGCCCCAGCCCGAACCGCTCTCGCGCACGGTGCGCGGCAGAGATTTCGCTACCGGTCTGCCGCGCGAAATCACTCTTACTGATGCGCATATTCGCGAAGCACTCGCGCCGTCACTGGATTCGCTCCTCGATACATTGAAAGAGGTGATTGAGGCGACTCCTGCCGAACTACTCTCTGATGTGCTCGAGCGTGGTGTAATTGTCTTTGGCGGGGGTGCACTTCTGCGTGGATTGCCTCAAGTATTGGCAAAGATGCTGGGAGTGCCGGTGCGCGTGGCGCCTGACCCGCTTTCGGCCGTGGTGCGTGGTGCTGGTATTGTGACTGAGGATCCAGAATCCTACGTTGATTTCTTTATCGATGAAGAAGACATTCTTAACGAGGCGTAACGCGCTTCTCGCGCCTGAAAGCTTCTCGTGGGGGTGGTACGCTCTCGGTGCGGTCAGTATTCTGCTTTCAGTGCGACTGCTCGCACCGAATTTTTTTATACAAGTATTTACGCCCATTTTGCGCAGTGCGGATGCACTAGGGAACGAGAGTCATTTCTTCTTCTCTCGTTTCGGTAATAGCGCAATGCTTGCGGTGCAAAACGAGCAGTTACAGGAGGCAAACACGACTCTGGTACTTGAGAATCAATCCTTACTCCAAAAGATTGATAGACTCCAAGCATTCCTCAATTCTTCGGGGAAGTCGCAAGTACCCCAGATTCTTGCCGATGTGCTCGCTCGTCCACCCGTGAGCCCGTATGACACACTCCTCCTCTCTGAAGGAACGCGTGTGGGAGTGTCGCTTGGAATGGGAGTCTTTGTACCCTCGACCGATCAGACGAACGGGGGGATAATGCCAATCGGTGTAGTGTCTTTCGTCACGGCTGATTTTTCCCGAGCAACACTCTTCTCAGCACCTGGGGTACAAACGGCTGCATGGGTTGGAGTGGCGCGTATCCCACTTACACTCCTTGGGCTCGGTGGCGGTGTGTTCAGTGCCTCAATTGCACGTGCTGCTATGGTGGTTGTGGGAGACGTAGTTTTTGTTCCTGGGCTAGGAACGCCGCCGATGGGGAAGGTGGTACGTATTGATAGTAACCCTTCCTCTCCCGTTGTGGTGCTCCGGATTCAACCAACTGTGAATCTTTTTTCAGTACCAGAAGTATTGATGCGGGATGTGGGAGCGTCACTGCGTAGTGTTGCAGCACCAGCAGTCTCACTCCAACTATGATGAACGGGCTCCTGATTCTGCTGACCTTTCTTTCTGCCATCTATTTCCCTTGGCCACTCACCGCACTGCTTGCACTCGCTTGTGCCGTGTCTGAACCACTGGTGCCACTTGCGGTGGGTATGTTTGTCGATACACTCTATTACACGACGGGAGTGCCGCATTTCGTGCCCTATGGGGCTCTCGCGACAATTGTCGCCTTATTCGTGCGGAGTCGGCTGCGAACCGGTATCATCAAGTGATGCTTTGGCGACGTAAACGGCGGTGGAATCGGGAAATTGCCCCAGAAGAGATATTTCTTGACGCATCAAATGTGTCTGCTTTTGATCGTGCACGGTTCGAGGGGAGAATAGAAACACCTCTTCCTATAACAACTTTTTTTGGGCTCTCTATCACGCTGACACTCCTCGTTCTTATGCTTATCGGTCGTGCTTGGGATATACAAATAAAACGGGGTGGTACTTTTGCTGAGCAGAGTGCACGTAATAGTCTTGAAGTCGTGACTCTTTTTGCTCCACGGGGAATTATTACTGATATGCACGGGACAGTGCTCGCCGAAAATGTGGAGAAGACTGACGGTACAATGATTCGCAACTATCCTTTCCCCTCACTGAGTCAGGTGCTTGGGTATGTGACATACCCGAAGAAAGATACTAAGGGTGTCTATTACACCACAAATGAAACCGGGGTGAGCGGTCTTGAGGCCGAGTACGATGCGATTCTTACCGGACAAAATGGAAAACTTCTTACTGAGACTGATGCGCTTGGTGCGGTCCGTTCACAAGGGAGTGTCGTTCCGCCAGTACAGGGGCAGACACTGCACCTTTCGATTGATGCAACGCTGCAACAATTTCTCGCCCGCGCAATAAGCGATACCGCAGAGAGTCGTCATTTCCTTGCGGGCGCCGGAGTAATTATGGATGTAGAGAGTGGGGCAGTGCGCGCGCTCGTCTCCTACCCAATCTACGACTCTAATGTGATGGCGAGCGGCGGTCCTGCAAAGAGTATTGATGCCTACACTACGAATCCAGGGCGACCTTTTCTTGATCATGCAGTACAGGGCGTGTACGTGCCTGGTTCTATTGTGAAGCCGATTGTTGCATCGGGGGCGCTAACCGATGGTGTCATCAATGCAAACACGATTATTAATGACCCCGGATTCATCTCCATCGATGATCCTTACAACCCAGGCAAGAAGTATGTGTATACTGGCTGGAAGGCACTCGGCCCCGTTGATGTAGAGAAGGCAATAGCGTGGTCGTCAGACATCTTTTTCTACACCGTAGGTGGTGGCTTCAAGAATCAAAAGGGTCTCGGTATTGATCGGCTTGGGTATTGGTATCGCTCGTTTGGGCTCGGCAGTACGACCGGTATTGATCTCTCGGGCGAGGCAGATGGGCTGGTGCCGACCCCAGCGTGGAAGAAAGCGGCATTCAATGAACAGTGGTACTTGGGCGATACGTACTTTACTGCCATCGGGCAATACGCGATGCAGGTGACGCCGATACAGATGGTTCGCGCGATTGCTGCAGTCGCAAATGGTGGCAGACTCTTTACCCCGACTCTTCTTGCGGGGAAGTCATCGGCGGTAACAAACGTGTCGGTAGACCAGGGAGCACTCAGGGTGGCGCGTGCCGGGATGCGCCAGAGTGTTACGAGTGCGCTCGCAAATGCTCTGAACTTTTCGTATGTATCGGTGGCGGCGAAAACGGGTACGGCGCAGACCGGCACAAAGAATCAGTATGACAATTCGTGGGTAGTTGGCTTCTTCCCCTATGACGTTCCTAAATACGCATTTGCAGTCGTGCTCGAGCGGGGGCCGCAGGGTGCGGGTGAGCAGTCCGTAAATGTCATGGCGCAATTATTTGATTCTCTCCACGCGGCAAATTCATTTTATGTTGGTGGCACGGGCACGACGACGAATTGACTTACTGACTGATTTTGTGATATAGAAATACTGTTCTGTTGCTCCGAAAGGAGGTTGTATGCCCTTACTCATTCTACCGGGCGTGACGTTCATAGTGGTGTTTGTACTCGCGAAGCGTGTGAGAACGAACAACATAGCTGATGCGCTTGGTATTGCATCTATGTGCGCCACCGTGGCCCTAGCGGTCGCGTGGTTTTTGCTCATTTGAGAGGCCGTCGATCATATCGGCGGCTTCTTCGTATCTCGATTGCTTGCACTTTATTGTGGGGCACGTACAATGCATGCACTTATGACTGATATACCAGAGACGTTTGTTTCGCAGGAGAAGTTCGATGAGATGATTAAAGAGCTCGATCACCTGAAGACGGTGCGACGCACCGAAATTGCGAAAAGTCTTGAGTACGCTCGCTCGCTCGGAGATCTTTCTGAGAATGCCGAATACCAAGAAGCGCGTGACTTGCAGTCGGCGACCGAGGAACGAATTAAGAAGCTCGAAGATTTCGTTAAGAATTCGAAGATTCTCACTGATGGTAAGAAGAAGAATGAAGTAAGTTTCAATTCGATGGTTGCGATTAAGCGCGAAGGGAGTGATGACATTCACGAGTATACTATCGTCGGGAGTGAAGAGGCGGATATGCGCGTAAAGAAGCTCTCCCACGTCTCACCCTTGGGTGCCGCATTAATGGGTAAGAAAAAAGGTGATGTCTTTACCTTCGAGACTCCTTCAGGCAAGCAGACCTACACAATTGAGAAGGTTTCTTGATTTAGTAAAACCCTTCCCTAGATGATACGATAGACACATGTTGTGGGCAGATCGTATAGCGAACGAAATTATTGACACACGCAAGCCGCGTGATGGAAAGTCGTTTCTCATACGTGATGAGAAGACGCTCTCAGGGCGCGTTCATGTGGGGAGTATGCGCAGTGTAGCAGTACATGGCCTTATTGCCGAAGTACTATCTGAAAAGGGTGTAGCAAATGAGTTTCGCTATGAGCTCAATGATTTTGATCCGTTTGACTCGATACCGAGCTATCTGGATGTTGCACGATTTACCGAACACTTGGGGAAGCCGCTGTATGCGGTGCCAAGTGCTGATGAGGGTTTTAAAAATTATGCAGAATATTTTGGTGCTGAGTTCGTTGGCGTACATAAGCGAGCGGGCTTCACACCAACGTACTACCGTGCAACCGAGCTCTACCAGTCAGGGAAGATGGATGCCCTGATCAAAATTGCCCTTGAACGTGCGAGCGACATTCGTCATATTTTAAAAGAGGTATCGGGGTCAGAAAAGGATGCGTCGTGGCTCCCGGTATCGGTTGTCTGCGAGCATTGCGGGAAGATGATGACGACACGGGCCTTTGATTATGATGGTCAGACGATTGGCTACGCCTGTGACCGAAATCCAGACGAGACGTTGAGTTGTGGACACACAGGTCGTGTTGCACCGTGGAAGGGTGCAACCAAACTATTTTGGAAAGCCGACTGGGCAGCAAAATGGGTCGTGCAGGGTGTCGATATTGAAGGGGGTGGTAAGGACCATTCAACCAAGGGTGGTTCGCGTGATGTTGCAAACCAGATCTGTCGCGACGTATTTGAAAGTGAGCCGCCCTTTGATATGCCGTACGAATTTTTCCTCATAGGAGGAAAGAAGATGTCGTCGTCCAAAGGGCGTGGTAGCAGTGCGAAAGATATCTGCGATCTTTTTCCACCAGAGCAATTTCGTCTCATGCTTATCGGCAAAGACATTCGCGAACAGATCGATATTGACCCTTCGGGCGAGTCGGTACCACGTCTCTATGATACGTATGATGAGCTTGCACTGGGAGTGCGCGAAGGATTGGTGGATGATCACTCGCGTCTTTTTGCCCTCTGTGAGCTGCCCGAGAAGCGTGCAACGCTTACAGCACCTTGGATTATGCGTTTTCGCGAAGTCGCATTTATTGTACAGATGCCGCACCTTATACTCAAAGAAGAAGCTGTTCGTATGAAAGGGAGTGCACTGACTACTGACGAAGAGCAGGCGCTCGAAGGGCGTGCGCAGTCGGCTAAATATTGGCTCGCAACCTACGCACCCGAAGAATTTAAATACACCCTCCAAGAATCTCTCCCAAGTGTCGAGCTTTCTGAGGTCCAGAAAAAAGCACTTGTATCGATTTTGGAGTATGTACAGGGTGGTGAGCGCTCGGGAGAAGAGTTGCACCTACGCCTTCATGAGCTGAAGACCGAAACCCCCATAGAGCCAAAAGAGTTGTTTCAGGCGTTATATCGCATATTCCTCAATCGTGATTCGGGCCCCAAAGCGGGCTGGTTTCTTGCGGGTCTTCCACGCGACTTTGTGATACAACGTCTCCAAGAAGTTGCACAGTAATAAGCAAAGCCACTCAAGGTGGCTTTTACTATTTAGTGGGCAAGTGGGGGAATGCGGCCTGCGTAGGAGGCCAGTATTCCGGCAGCCGCAAATGCTTCTTGTGAGCTCTGAAGGAATGTGATGATCGTTTTAGAGAGCTCAGAGAAGACTGTCGGCATGAGGAATGCGAGCGTGAGCAGAAATATGCCAAACCCAATCGAGCGGAGAATCTTCATAGGATTCTACGTTAGGGATAATCGCTCTAAGGTGCTCCATTCTCTATAACTGCGGCACCCTAACTCTGGTTTCAGGGGTGGGGATAACATAAATAGGGAAGTGGGGGAGAGTGGGATACAATCCAGTAATGGTGAGTGGAGTGGGAGACTGGAGTGATGGCCAGATTTCCCCAAGACTAACCATATTTCCCTATGTTCCTCGGAGAATACCTACACACATTTGATACCAAAAATCGGATCTCGGTCCCTTCTAAATTCCGCAAGGATCTCGGCCGCGTCGTTGTGGTAACGCGCGGCCTCGATCATTGTCTTTATGTCTTTTCACGCAAAGCTTGGGAGAAGGAGGCCAAGACCTATGCTGCCGAGGTCAATGGGAGTGCGGCACGCCGTGGGCTCGCCCGTCTTTTTCTCGCAGGGTCGTTTGAAGTTGAGGTCGACAAATCAGGCCGCGTGCTGATTCCTGAAAATCTTAAATCGTTCGCATCAATAAAAGAAGATGCGGTTGTTGCGGGTGTCGCCGATCGGGTCGAAATATGGGAAGAAAAAGCATGGAAGACCTATACGACCCAGATTGAGCGCGATGCTGAGGCATTTGCAGAGAAGGTTGATAGCACCACCTAGTATGGAAGCTCGTCACGACAGCGTTTTAATGCAAGAAATACTCGAGGTGCTCGCAGTAAAACAGAGTGATGTTGTGGTAGATGCGACGTTGGGTGGGGCGGGACACTTCACCGCACTACTTGCACTGCTCGGTAAGGACGGCGTTATTGTTGGCATTGATGCCGATGCTGAGGCAGTCGAGCGCGGTCGCGAAGCGTATGCACTCGATCGTCGCCCCGAGCGGCCGGTTGCACACTTGATTAACGACAATTTTCGTAATCTCTCGCGTATTCTCGAACGCCTCGGTATAGGTTCAGTTGATACTATTTTGTTTGACCTTGGGTGGAGTGGGTATCAGATCGCCGCACCGCGAGGGTTCTCATTTCAAAATGATGAGCCACTCTTAATGACGTACGGCTCGTCTGCGCAGGCGGGCGAGAGTGGTGAGACGGCAGCCGATATCGTCAACTGTGCGTCTGAGCAGGATCTTGCCGATATTATCTTCACCTACGGCGAAGAGCGTTTCGCACGAGGCATTGCCAAGTCTATTGTCGCGGCGCGTGCTCGCGAGCGCATCCTTTCGACGGGTGCACTCGTCGCTGCGATTGAGGCAGGCGTTCCTGCCGGCTACCGAAATGGGAAGATTCACCCTGCAACAAAAACGTTTCAAGCACTACGGATTGCAGTGAATGATGAAATCGGGAGTATGCGCGAAGGGCTTTCTGCAGCACTCCGCGCACTTTCGCCTTGCGGCCGCCTTGCAGTCATCACTTTTCATAGTATCGAAGATCGTGTGGTAAAGAACGTGCTCCGCGAAGCGGCCGAGGCAGGAACTGGTGTGCTCGCGCCAAAGAAGCCGCTCGTACCTTCTCGGAGGGAGATTCTTGCCAATCGGCGCGCTCGCAGTGCAAAATTACGTGTATTTGAACGCAGTGCTCTCGAGTCGCTTGTCGATACGACTGATTCAGTTACGCGCACCACCTATACCTATGCGTAATTTTCGCCTCCATTTTTCTTTCGTAAGACTTTGTACCGGTACGGTCGGGATGTTATTTGTAACGTATCTCGCGCTTATTGCCGTCGTGATGAGCTACGCATCGCTTACGATTGAATTTTCACAATCGATAAAAAACACTGAATCGAGTGTTGCGGTGCTCGAGTCACAGTACTTGGCTTCAGTAGCTCAGATCACTACACTCAATTATACAGAAAGCGGTTACGTCACTCCACTCGCGAAACAGTATGTTCACACCAAGAGTGTGACGGCAGTGCGTTGATGCTATGCGCGCACAGTTTCGCTTCCGTATCCGCATCGTGTTTGGGATAGTAGTACTACTTACGTTTCTCGTAATTGTGCGTCTCTATTTCATTCAAATTATGCACGGCGATGAATATGCTCTAAAAGCAGATCGGCAGTTTACCTCTGGCGGCAGCGGACTGTTCGATCGTGGTGCAATCTACTTTACGCGCAAAGACGGGACGCATATTTCTGCAGCGACTCTCTCAACAGGGTTTTTGGCGGCGATTAATCCGCAAACGTTGATGAACCCTGAAGCGGCCTATAGTGCTATTAGTGCCGTATCGTCTTCGACCGTCTCGCATGATGCCTTTCTCTTGCTTGCGGCAAAGAAACAGCAAGTGTACATCGAAGTCGCCCACCATCTCTCAAGTGACGATGGTAAAAGTCTATCGGCAAAAGGCATTCCTGGCGTGCAGGTACTGCGCGAGAGTTGGCGGTTTTACCCGGGAGGAACGCTCGCTTCGCAATCGATCGGCATCGTCTCGTACGGCTCGGGAGACACCCTTGTTGGTCAGACGGGAATCGAGACAACCTACGACGGGACACTATCTCGCTCTGGTAATGGACTCTACAAAAACTTTTTTGCCGAACTATTTTCGAACGTTGGAAATTTGCTTGTAAATGCTAAAGACGTGCATGAAGGAGATCTCATTACGACCATTGAGCCGGAGGTGCAGACTCGCCTTGAACACGATATTGCAAAAGTGAATGAGCGGTATTCGAGTTATGAGACAGGCGGCATCATTATGGATCCGGCAACGGGTGCCATTATCGCGATGACCTCATACCCTTCGTACGATGCAAACAATCTCCAGAATGTGAATCCGACTTTGTTGGGGAATCCGCTGGTTGAGCGCGTGCACGAATTTGGCTCGACCATGAAGCCACTTACGATGGCAGCAGGGCTTGATGCGGGTGTGATTACGCCCGCCACTACCTACACTGATACCGGCTGCATCACGGTCGATACTAAGCAGATTTGTAACTGGGATTTGAAAGGTCGTGGTGTGGTGGCGATGCAGCAAATTATTGTGCAATCGCTCAACGTTGGTGCCGCATGGATTGCAACAAGGCTCGGTCAAGACCGCTTCCGTGAGTACTTCACAAAATTGTTTGGTCAAAAGACAGGTATTGATTTGCCAAACGAAGGACGCTCTCTTTTTTCTAATCTCTTTAAGCCGCAGCAAATCGGTTATGATACCGCCGCCTATGGTCAGGGAATTGCCGTTACACCCGTGCAAATGATTCGCGCACTTGGCACGGTAGCCAATGGTGGGGTGATGGTCGTGCCGCATCTCGTGCGTGCCGTACGACTGAACTCTGGTATCGAACGCACCATCGACTGGAGCCAGAAAGTTCCCGTCTTCTCGGCCGATGCTGTACGCGAGACTGCGACGATGATGACGGCACTCGTAGATCAAAAACTTGAAAATGG
>JAYUMM010000065.1:0-2969 GCA_043762685.1 bacterium
ATGTCCGACAACCTTGGCAACTGGTTCTCGGGCATGATCAAGTCGCGCTGACTGGAGCGGTGAGGTCGTTTGTAACGTCCGCGGGGGAAACTCCGCGGCCGTTTCTTTTTGTACTGAATCGTGGTTATACTGGCTAATACTATGACAGAGCAATTACGAATTGGGTTTGTGGGGCAGGGGTTTATTGGCAAAAATTATGCCGATGATTTTGAGGCGCGGGGGATGAACGTCGTGCGCTACGGGCTTCAGAGCGAATATGTTGGCAATAAAGAGCAGATCAAAGACTGCGACATTGTGTTTGTCGCAGTGCCGGCACCCACAGTACCAAGCGGTGAGGTGCGTGACGACCAGCATCCTGCAGTACACTTCGATGACTCGAATATTCGCGAGGCAGTTAGCCACACTCGAGCGGGCGCGATCGTGGTGATTAAATCTACTATTCCGCCTGGGAGCACGGTGCGTTATCAAGCAGAGAATCCTGACAAAATAATTTTGCACTCGCCAGAATTCTTGACCGAATCAACTGCGGCATATGATGCGGCGCACCCGGAGCGCACTATCGTCGGCGTGCCGAACGAGTTGCCCGAGACGCGCGCGGCAGCGGAGCAGGTGCTGAATCTTTTCCCACCAGCACCCTTTACACTCATTTGTCCTGCGCAAGATGCTGAACTCATTAAGTACGGTTCGAACGCTTTTCTCTTTGTGAAGATTATATTCGCGAACATGCTCTATGAGCTCGCGGCAAAACACAGTGGCAATTGGGAAACGATTCGCGCCGGCATCGGTGCTGACCCGCGCGTCGGCCCCTCGCATATGGATCTGCATATGAAGGAGGATCCAGCCGGCATGATGCAGCGGCGCGGCGCAGGTCGTAGTTGTTTTATTAAAGACTTCGCACTTTTGAGCGAGCTCTACGCACAGGAATTTCCACAGGACATTGCGGCGGTCTCTGCACTGCGTGGTTTTGAATATAAAAATGCTGAGCTCCTGCGCGATTATGATCGCTACGTGAACGTGCTTGAAGGGGTGTATGGTACTGGCGCAGGAACAAAATGAGCCATTACGACTTCGTTGTTGATTTGGTGACCCGCGCGGGCCAAATGCTCCGTACGGCTTCAGAGTCTATGCTTATTTTGCAAAAAGGCAGTGATGTACGCGATGTGGTGACGAGTACAGATCTCGAACTCAATACATTTCTTACTACCGAGATAGGTTTGGCCTACCCCGACCACCGTCTCTATTCAGAAGAAGGGGAGGGTACGGAGGCAGCGAGTGAGTATGAGTGGACGATTGATCCTATCGACGGCTCAGCAAATTTCTCGCGCGGCATCCCGCACTTCGCGGTTTGCGTCGGGCTTTTGCAAAATGAAATGCCGATTGTCGGTGCTGTGTACAATCCGATCACGAACGAACTCTTCTCATTTGAAGCGGGTCGGGGAGCATTTTTGAATGGGACATCCATACGCGTGACTTCGATTACCGAGCCGAGCGAGGCACAGAGTATTCTTGTGGTCGGGCACCAAGCGCCACTCTGGGATTGGGGTGCAGCTGTCTATCGCAGCTTTCTCGAGCATATGAAGAAGACGAAAGCATTTGGTTCTTCGGCGCTTGATCTCTGTTTTCTTGCCGCCGGCCGCGCGGACATTGTGGTCTACGGCACGCTTACGACGCGTGACGTTGCGTGTGCTATTGGTATTGTCCGCGCGGCCGGCGGCGAAGTCTACACCCTTACTGGCACCCCGGTCGCACTCTCGGCCACACGCCAAACCAGTGTCGCCACCGCGACACTGGGACTCTGTAAAAATGCGACCCCACTCCTACACGCTGAGATGCTCTCGCGCTAAGATTTCTTTTTGACGCGCGTTTTCGTCGTCGGAGCGTAGAAGCACTTGTTTCTCGAGATAAGCACGGACGTCTTCTTCTGGCACTGATGTGTCGTCGAGAACCGCGCGCAAAGTGTTGGTCCAGAAGGTAATACGCAAACGGACAAGCTCGTGCAGATTTCCGTCAGTTTTGTCGAGGGTGGCGGTCCAGAACTGCAGCAAGAAACCTAATTTATAGACGCGCATAAGCCGCAAACACAGATACTCTTCTTCGCCACGATTCTCGCGCACATAGGTAAGAAGGAGCCGCTCGAGCGCAGGATTGTGCTGCGTCATAAAATTAATAAAACGCGCCCAGCTCTCATATTTATTCCCAAAGTACATCGATGCATAGTCGAGGAGGTAGAGTGTGCGATTACGGATACGGAGGTTCTGTGGTGAAAAGTCGCTGTGGGTAAGGAATCCTGAGTATCGCTCAATAACCGTTGCGTATTTCTTTAGAAACGCCTCTGCTTCGGTAAGACTCGCCTCGAGCTCGGTGTTGTCGGGGTCGTTCGCGAGTGCGGTCATACGAAACGTTTCGAAGAGCGCAAGGTAATGGGGGGCGCTCACCATACCAAACGATTCTTTAATTTTGAGTGCATGTGCCGATGTGGTGACGTGCACGCCTTCTTGGGTCTCAAGTGCCCGTAGCGCAAAGAAGAATTGCTCGTCGAGCGCATGTTCCATAAAGGTACGCTGCTCCGCGATGTATTCGGTGATGAAGAGTGTGTAGTCATCACGCTGGGTATAAAGAATCTCTTCGGGAGTAGAGAATGTATGAAGAGCGAAATTAAGCGTGCCGAGAATGTTGCGGCTCGTACGTTCGCGTTCGATCTCACGCATACCGTTCGGGGTGGTACTAAACTTTATAACGACTCGCTCGTGGTCATGCATGCGTTCGCCCGTGAGTACGAGTTTCTTCCCGCCACCACCGACGTCTTGCACGCCAGCCATCAGATACCGTTCACCGCCGGTATGTACCTGTTTTGCATCAAGAGTGAAGCCGAGCTTCTCGAGAATGAGTGCCGCTCTCGCCAATTCGTTTACGCGATACTCCTCCCATATCTTTTTTTCCTCAAGTGCGCCCATAGTCTGTTCACTGTA
>JAYUMM010000066.1:0-7106 GCA_043762685.1 bacterium
GACACATTGTCCATATTGATGTCTTCAAACCAAAGAATGAAAGCTTCGTCCATAGAAATTACTTTTTTATCGCAATAATAATGTCAGACACATTGCTCCCGGTATACCCAGTCACCAGTGCATCTCCCGTTGCGGCGAAGAAGTCATACGAGCGATGTGTCTCGAGATACTCGGTAATCGAGAGTTGTTGCTCGTGCGCGTGTGCGCGAGTCACGCTGTCGCCGATTGCCCCTGCGTGGTCAGAATTGTCGTGCCCGTCTGAGGCGTAGGGGAGAACAAGCTCGTCGTCGCGCACTTCGTCAAGAGTAGCGAGCGCCAGCTCTTGATTGCGACCACCGGCACCACCCGCGTTCCCGACAGTAACGGTCGTCTCGCCAGCATAGAGGAGCACGGTGGCGTACTGCGTAGCGTGGAGCTTCCGCACGACCGTGCGGCCCACGTCGCGCGCCTCTCCGGTCATTCGATCAGTCACCATTTCTACCGTGTAGCCTCGCGCTGTAGCAGCGTTTTTCATCGCCGTGAGCGCATCTTGATTGGTGAGGAAGAGTATATTGGTGACGTTCGTGAAATACGTCGGGTCTTTCTCCGTTTCGATAAGAGTGAACGGTTGGGTAAGTGCGATTTTGTATTTTTCTAAAATGGCGCGCGCATCAGCCATGGTCGATGAATCGAGGATTGTTGGGCCTGATGAAATGAACTCCATGTCGTTGCCGGGAACGTCAGAGACGATAAGAGAAAGTACTTCGGCAGGGTGGGCCGCTACCGCGAGCCCTCCGCCGCGCGCGTGCGAAATGTGTTTGCGCACAGTATTCAATTCTTTTATGGATGCCCCATGTGCAGTTAGGTCATGAAAGAGCGTGCTCTCTTCGACGCACGTCATTGGTGATTGGGGAGAACAAAGGAGTGTGGAACCTCCACCTGAGATAAGCATCAGCACCAGATCATTTTCTTTGCGGTCAGCAAGAAAACCAAGGATGTGCGTGGTCGCTTGCACGTTTCTCTCGCTCGGGAGGGGGTGGGTCCCCGTGTACGTGCGTATGGTGGTGAGTGGCGCTCCTTCGCTTGGAGCGGCATCAAGAGCGATGCCGCCAGTGAGCCGATCGCCGAACATGTTCTCTATAGCATGTGCGGCAACGAATGCACACTTACCGACACCGACGAAATAGATTCGTCGACCAGTCAGCACATAGTCTTTCCCGGCGAGGTGCAGAGTATCGCCTGTGATATGAAGTTTTTGTTTGAGCACTGCGCCAACATCCATAGCGTCGTATCCGGCTTCGGCAATAATAAGTGCGTCTTCCCGAAACGGGTGTAGAGCGAGTGCGTCAAAATTCTGTATGCGGTGCATATTTTTAGAGTACCGCGACTTGGAGCATCCCCCTAGATGCTTTTGCAGCAGTGAAGTGGATTACCCGTACGCGAGTTGTATTGATAATGCCAGAGCCCCCTAATCTACGTTTAGGTTAGGCGGGGAAATTTTTTGTGCAGGTACGGGCGCGCGAAGCGGTCGAGACCCCAGTATCCTGCAACCTGATGGGCGGCGATAAGCGGGAGAGCAATGAGCAGGAGGAGTGGATTGATGCTTACCGTCCCCGCGAGTAGGTAGTTAAAATTCATAAACGCGCCGAAGAATGCAGCAATGCCTGTGAAAAGTCCGACGATGAGCCCGAGTCCGACGAAGATTTCGCCGACCGCCACAAGATTTGACCAGACCATTGTATGAGGGAGAACAGTGCTTTGGAGGAACGAGGCGTACCAGCCCATCACATCGGGGTGCGCACCGCCTGTTTTAGTCAGCGCACCATTTATAAATCCAGTAAGCGCTGCGCCCGCATCAGGCCCAAACCAGAGGTGCTTAGGGTCTATAATTTTATCCCAGCCGGCGATAAGCCACTCGTAGCCAAGATAGAGGCGGAGAATAAACCAGATTGGGGCACTCGTTTTATTTGCAAAAAAGAAGTGTGCGATTTTGGATTGTTCAACAGTGTGGGTAGTCATACCAGTAGTGTAGGACACTTTGGGTGGAATAAAAGAGTGGTGTGGGGAGTACTATAGAGGTATGAAAGAAACACGACTGATTATGGGTATGCCAATTGAGATTGAGATCGTAGGTGATCGCGCACAAGAAACACTCTATGCTGCATTTGCGTACCTGGTTACGGTTGATGAACGCTTTAGTACCTACAAAGAGCAGAGTGAGATTTCGCAAATAAATCGCGGCGAGGTACTCCTCGCCGCAGCCAGCCCCTTGATGAAAGAAGTGTTCGCGATTGCGCAGTTGACGAAGCAAGAGACGCACGGCTACTTCGATATAATGCGACCTGATGGTACCCTCGACCCCTCGGGCATCGTAAAGGGGTGGGCAATACGCAACACCGCCAAACTCATTCACGAAGCGGGATTCGAGAACTATTTTGTGAATGTCGGTGGCGATATTGCTCTCTGCGGTAAGAATAGCGAGGGCGAAGATTGGAGTGTTGGTATCTGTAACCCATTTCGCGCAACAGAAATTATAAAAGTAGTGTATCCACGTGGGAAAGGTATTGCGACCTCGGGCTCGTACATACGCGGTGACCATATTTATAATCCGCTTGCGCCAAGCGAAGTTTTGCATGACATCTTGAGTGTTACGGTTATCGGCCCCGACGTCTTGGAGGCCGACCGCTTCGCAACCGCGGCATTTGCGATGGGGAAAGGAGGAATTGTTTTTATCAATAATCTCCTCGACTTTGAGGGCTACGCGATTGATAGTACCGGTACTGCGACCATGACGAGCGGCTTTGAGGCGTATACGAAGTGATAGAATATAACTATGTCTCCAGAGAAGAAAAAACCAGCACGGTCGCTTGCCGTGCTTCGTGCGTATGGGAATGCGGTGTTGGTATACCCCGGGTATCTCGCAGCAGCAATACTTGGCGCACTTACTATTGAGTCGGCGATGGTGGTGGGGCCGCTCTACTTACGCACGTTCATCAACCTGCTCTCGAGTGGGTCGCCAACAACTAATGTGGTACACGCGATTTTTGTCGCACTCATCTTTTTTACGGGTATTAATCTCATTGGCTGGCTTGGGCAGCGACTGCGTCAGTACGCCACCATTCGTATCGAATCAAAGGCGATGGTTGATCTGTATCATACCTCGTTCGACTATCTGATTCGGCACGCACACGAATTCTTTATTTCAAATTTCACCGGGACACTCACGCGCAGAGTAACGCGGTATTCGCGTGCATTTGAACAAGTGTTCGACATTATGCTTTTTGACTTTCTCCCCGCATTTATTTTTGCAATCGGTATCATCGGCGTGCTCTCATTCCGCAGTATTGCACTCGGTGTGGGACTCTTTGTGTGGACGATCGTTTTCGTCTCGCTCCAGTTTTTCATGATGCTTAAGCGCCAGCCGCTACGCGTTGCGCGTGTTGAGCAAGACAGTCGGCTCACCGGACAACTCTCTGACGACGTACTCAACCACTCCACGATCACGACTTTTTCGGCAGTGTCGTCTGAGCGTGCGCGCTTCGCTACGACGGTTGGTGATTGGTATCGCGCGACAAAACGCGCATGGGACTCTGATATGTGGATCTATGGTGTGCAAGGACTGCTTGCTATTGGGGTCGAGTCTGGCCTTCTTGCGGGCGCCATTTTCCTTTGGCAAAAAGGCTTGCTGACGGTTGGCGATTTTGTGCTTATACAGGTGTATATTCTCGGGCTTTTTAACCGCATCTGGAACATTGGGCATAATATGCGCCAGCTCTACGAAGCGTTTGCTGATGCAACTGAGATGCTCGACATACTCGAGCTGCCGCACGGGATTCGCGATGCAGTGAGCGCACCAGTACTTACAGTGACGAAGGGCGAAGTTGTCTTCGATACGGTGCATTTTGAATATCACGATAGCCATGCGGTACTCACTGACTTTACGCTTACGATTGCATCCCATGAGAAAGTCGCACTCATTGGCTCTTCAGGAGCGGGGAAGACTACCATTGCGAAGCTCCTCCTGCGCCTCTACGACCTCACGAGTGGTGCGATACGGATCGACGGGCAGAATATCGCTGATGTAACGCAAGAGAGCTTGCGCCATGCTATTGCGTTTGTCCCGCAGGAGCCGATGCTCTTTCACCGGACTTTGATGGATAATATTCGCTATGGTCGCGAAGAAGCGACCGACGAGGAGGTGATGGAAGCGGCCAAACAGGCGCACTGCCACGAATTTATCAATCAGTATCCTGAGGGATTCCAGACGCTTGTGGGCGAGCGGGGCGTAAAGCTCTCGGGCGGGGAGCGTCAGCGTGTAGCTATTGCGCGCGCAATTCTTAAAGACGCGCCTATTCTGGTACTCGATGAAGCGACCTCAAGTCTCGACTCCGAGTCGGAGCGATTGATCCAAGATGCGCTTTTACGTTTGATGGAAGGGAAGACGGTGATCGCTATTGCGCACCGACTCTCGACCGTGATGACGATGGACCGACTCGTGGTGATGGAGAAGGGAAGTGTGATACTCTCGGGCTCTCACGATGAGCTTTTGGCACATGAGAGCAATCTCTATAAGAAGCTTTGGGAGATCCAGGCGGGCGGTTTTTTGCGGGAGGATTAAGTATTTGTGCTGGTGGAAGGACTTGCACCTTCGACCTTGGCTTTATGAGTGCCATGCTCTAACTACCTGAGCTACACCAGCAATATAGACACACTAGCAAAAGTATTCTCGAGAAACAATGTTTCTCTGGCGAGAAACCTGACAGTTTGGTAGGATAGCGGAGTGGCTGTAAGCAGAGCTTTCAGCCGCGGCGTTCGGCGAAACGGTGCCTCCGGCACCGGCGCGCTCGAGTAATGAAAAATCGTTCTAGCCCAACAATTTTTCATTACTCTGGCGCACCGCGCTTCGCGCTCGTTTACCTCATTTTGCGGCTGTAGCTCAACGGTAGAGCGCTACCCTGTCACGGTAGAGGTCGTGGGATCATCACCCATCAGCCGCGCAATAAAGACCCCGAGAGGGGTCTTTTGCTTGCGTGGCTGAAGCAGGCAAACTATTTTGCGCGTACGCAGGTTATATCCGCCCGTACCGGTCTTCGAGGCGTGTGATGTCAGTCTCATCGAAGTCGCCAAATGCGATCTCAAGAAAGATGATCCCGTCTATGCCGCCGGTGACGCGGTGCTCAGAGTGTCGAGGGCAAAAGTACTGGCTTCCTTCGTGCGCCTTGTGCTCAGTATCGCCAATGCGAATCAAGCCGCTTCCTTTGAGTACGCGCCAGAACTCGTCTCGGTGCTCGTGGGTCTGTAAGCTAATTGACTCACCCTCCTTAACGGTGATTATCTTCACCGTCGTCTTCTCGTTGAGCGTAAAGCGTTCAAAGTCGCCCCACGGGCGCTCCTCTTTCTCAAAGTGGGTGAGTCCTTCCATACGGAGAGTATATAGCATAAAAATTGAAAGAATGTGAAAAGTCCGCTACACTGCGCGAGTGCGATAGGCCGAGATAGCTCAGTTGGTAGAGCAGCGCCATGGTAAGGCGCAGGTCGTCGGTTCAATCCCGACTCTCGGCTCTAGTTTTGCCAAATCCTTTTCCCCAAAAAATAGCTTGGAAAACCTCGGCTGATTTCCCGCACGGAGGAGGGGTCTGGGGAGGAATCCGCGCGGGCTTCCGTTTCGGATTCTTCGTCGACGGAATTTTTTAAAACGGTTTATTTTTATCTATTTTAGATGCTATTCTTGATTTACGGATATGCAACCTAATACCAGCATTACAACCGCTGAAATTGAGCAGGAATATCAAGAGTTTCTTGCTAAGTTAGATTTGCTTAAAACGGAACAGGAACAACTGATAGAAGAATATCGGCAAAAATTAGAACAGCGTAAGCTGTTGCTCTTAAGAGAACAACTCAATATAAAAGAGTAATTTTATGAAGTTCGAAAGATTTGAAAAACCGCCAATAGCGGACCAAAACGGTCAATCCGATAAAAAAGAAACTCAACCTCCCAAAGCGGAGGAGCTTTTGAAGTGCGAACCAGGAGTTGGAATAAAATTTACTGAACTACTGAAAAAGAAGGGTGGCGAAACATCGGAGCACCAAGAAGGAATAGAAGTAAATTCTACCGAAATCGCGTCGGAAAAAATTCAATCTGCCGAAAGTAAGGTCTCTGAATTAACCGCGGACGGACAGCACAGGATTAGCGGTGTTGAGCAGAGCGTAGACTTGCCAGTCGAAGATGTCATGGCTGTCCGTGAAGAAGTTGGGTTGTCTCGTCGTATAGGAAAAATTAGAGACGAAGCAAATGGTTTGTTTGGCAGACTGAAAGAAAAGTTTTCTGGTCTGCTTTCTAAAGAAAAAACTTCGGATATTGCGACAGAAAAAACAGAAAGTGCTGAAAGGCCGGAATATGACAAATTTAAAGAATATCTCAAACGAGAACAGCGAGAAATAAGCAGACCAGTTATTGAAGAAGCAAAAAGAAAGCGCGATCAACTTTTGGAAGCAAGAGGACTTCTCTCAATGACTAAAGCAGACTTTGATACCAATTTTTCATCGAAAGATTTTGAAGTTCGCGCTGATTTGAAACAACAAAATGTAGGTGATTGTTATGTAGTAGCGGCGATTCATGCAATGAGCCGCTCCCCCCATTTTGAAACAATTTGTAGGTCGTCAATGAAAAAATTGCCTGACGGGTCGTGGCGGGTGCGAGTTCCGCTTATGAATAAAGATGGGCAAATCATTACAATTACACCGGAAGAACTTTTGCCACAAAAAAATAGGCAATTTTTGAGGCAAAGTAAAAAAGGTGGAATAATGCCAGACTTAA
The DNA here is from genome assembly GCA_043762685.1 of bacterium. Classification (GTDB taxonomy): domain Bacteria; phylum Patescibacteriota; class Minisyncoccia; order Phycocordibacterales; family Phycocordibacteraceae; genus C7867-001. Next base: position 6,797 of record JAYUMM010000066.1, read on the forward strand.
GAATAAAGTTAATGCCAGTGAATGGCAAAGAGGGGTTGCAGGTTTTGGAAGCCGCTTTTATAAAACAAAAATTTGGCAGCGTTGACAGACTAGCCGCTGAATTTGGTCGGGGCGACGAAGTTTTGCTATCATTGGGAGGAAATAATTTTATAAAATATAGTATTGATTCTGCTACATGGAATCCAGAAAAAGAAAAGTGGGAATATCCAGGACTTGGCTCGCTTGACGATAAAAATATGGCCTACCTAGATCATTTTTTAGAAAATTTTGACCCAGAAGTGCATATGGCCACAGTATCAACCAAACGTGG
>JAYUMM010000067.1:0-7785 GCA_043762685.1 bacterium
CCAATCGAGCTCTCGGTCTTCGACGACCGCACCTTCACATTCATCATGAAGAACCCGCCGGCTTCCCGCCTTATTCTCAAGGCGGCTGGTCTCGATAAGGGTTCGAGTAAGGCGAAGGAGTCAAAAGTGGGCACGCTCACTCAGGCACAAATCGCAACAATTGTTGCCGAAAAAATGCCAGACATGAACGCTAACAGTGCCGAGGCAGCGGGCCGCACTATCGCCGGCACTGCTCGTAGTATGGGCATCGAAGTTAAGTAAGATGATCTAAGTTTTTGGAGCGCAAGACACTGTCTCCCGAGTCGGGATGATGGTGTTTTTGCATTTTTACTTATGTCCCCAAAAACCTATGCAATTTACCCCCATCAAGACCAGACCGCTCGTGCCGCCCAAAGACGACCTCTATCAAGTCCTCGACGCATCTCTCCCACCCCTTCAGGAAGGGGACGTCATTTTGGTAACGTCAAAAATAGTAGCGATTCATCAAGGGAGGTGTATTCCCGTGAGTGAGGTGTCTAACAAAGATGTATTGATTCGAAAAGAAGCTGAGAAATATCTGGAGCGTGACATGACAGCTCAGTATCCGATTATGCTCACGATCAAACACCATACGCTTATTGCGACTGCCGGTATCGACGAAAGTAACGCCAATGGCCACTACGTGTTGTGGCCAGAACACATACAAGAAACTGCAGAAGAGATTTGGCAGTATGTGCGCAAGATACGGGGGATTAAGAATTTGGGAATCATCATAACCGATAGTCACTCGCTCCCGCTCCGCTGGGGCGTGCTTGGGGTGGCAATAGGCTACTTCGGTTTTAAGCCAACAACCGATCTGCGCGGGAGGCCTGACATTTTTGGTCGGCCGCTCACGATGACGCGTCAAAATATTCCCGACGCGCTTGCCGCCTTCGGCGTGTACTTAATGGGAGAGGCAGACGAGTGCACCCCGCTTCTTTTGGTGCGCGACCTAACTCTCGAGTATTCAGAGACTACCGAGAATGACCAATTCTGGGTCGAGCCAAAAGACGATATGTACAAGCAAATGCTCGATGTATTCGAGAAATAATAGCCACGTGTTCTGGATGTGAGCATTACTCGCGTTCGAGTGTGATCCAGCGATAGGTGAGACCATCCTGCTCATGCGATTCTTCAGAAATTATTTTGGTAAATTCAATTGCGTAGGCAGGGAAGAAGGTGTCGGCATCGGAATCCGAGGCGTCGACGAGCGTGAGGTAGAGGCGGGTGGCGTAGGGGAGGGCGCTCGCGTAGAGATCACCACCACCGATCACAAAAGTCTCGCTCGCGCCCTCAGCTTTTTGGGCCGCATAGAAGGCGTCTGAGACCCCGTCGACAACGGTCGCGCCCTCTGCGACATATCCTACTTGATGAGTCACCACGAGATTAGTCCGGCCGGGGAGGGGGCGATATTTCTCGGGGATCGACTCCCACGTCTTGCGGCCCATAATCACCGGGTGGTCGATGGTGATCTCTTTAAAACGCTTCATATCGTCCGGCAAGCGCCACAAGAGCTCATTGGCTTTCCCAAGCTCTCGGTTATTCCCAATCGCTGCGATGAGCGAAATTCGACCGTTTCCACCCCCGCTGTCAATATCTGTATTTATTTCCATTTCCCGTATACTACCAGAATGTCTGTTATCGGTATCCACGAAGTTGTCCGCAGAATAAAAGAAGAAGGTCTTATCACGGGCCTTGCTGGTCGTGATCTCTCCAACCCTGAGGGCACGGGTATCGATCTACGTCTTGGTGCAGTGCACAAAATCATTGAGGGCGGTGCCTACATCGAGGCCGATGGCGCTGAAGGGCTTGGCAAGCGTAGTGGTGTGAAGACCGAAGAGCTCTACACTTTAAAGGAGGGAGACGTGCAGGACGAGCTCGTTGTGAACCCGGGTGACTACTACCTCGTGCAAACGGCCGAGACGATTAAGGCCCCGCTCGGTCTTATGCCGATGGTCTATCCAAGAAGTTCGCTCTTTCGTGCCGGACTCCTTTTGCTCGCGACCAAGACTGATCCGGGTTACGAAGGGAAGCTCACCTTTGGTCTCGCGAACCCCGGCCCTTTCCCAGTGAAGCTTCAGCTTGGGGCGCGTATCTGCAACATTGTGTTCTACGTAATTGAGGGCGAGGTGATCGGGTACCGCGGCCAGCATCAGGGTGGACGAGTTTCGCACGGCGAAGAGAAGCAAGTATAATTACGCAACTATGTTTCTCTCTGATAGCGATATTAAAAAGGGGATTGAAGACGGTAGTATTGTCATCCGGCCTTTTGACGCAGAGAAACTTCAGCCCGTGAGCTATGACGTGACGCTCGATAATGAGTTTGTTGTAACGAATCGTCACCTGACGAGCTTCATCGATCCGGCAAATAAAGTCTATCCCGAGACGCGCACGGTCGTGGTGGCCGATGGCGAAGCATTTATCCTGCATCCGGGTGAGAGTGTGCTCGGCAAGCAGTGTGAGTTTATCGGCGTTGATCGCAATCATCTCATTCTCCTCTCGGGCAAGTCGTCTTTGGCGCGGGCTGGGCTCGTGGTGCACAACACGGCGATGCTCTTTAATCCCTGTCACTATTTCTACCCAACGTTTGAACTCGTGAATACGAACAATGTGCCGATTATTCTTCGGCCCGGCATGACCATCGCACAGCTCATCTTCGCACGATTGACGAGCCCGGTCGGTCGTACCTACAAAGAGACGGGGCGGTATGGCGCGAAGAATTCAAATCACTTTACCGAAGCGCGCGAGGAGAAAGATAAAGCTGCTGCGAAGAAGCGTGCGTCAAAGAAGAAGGTCACCAAGAAAAAGAAATACCCATTTCACTATGAAAACTCGCCATACCGAATACCAATATCTCGACCTTCTGCGTGATACTCTTGAAAATGGAGAGATGCAGGTAGATGCTGGGACTGGTGTCAAAACCTACAGCGTATTTGGTCGTCAAATCCGTTTCGATCTCTCACAAGGACTCCCGCTTCTCACTACGAAGAAGGTGTACTGGAATGGAGTCTTGCATGAGCTATACTGGTTCCTTTCGGGTCAGTCAAATATCAAATATCTCGTCGACAATAATGTGCACATTTGGGATGACTATCCGTACCGTATCTATAATGAAAAAGTAAAAGCAAAAAAAGCTGCCGCACTATCAAAAGAAGAATTTATTGAAAAAATAGCGATGAGCGATGCGTTCGCCAAAAAACATGGTGAACTCCGCCACATTTATGGCGAGCTCTGGCGTCGCTGGCCTGCACAGGGTGGGCGCAAAGTTGATCAACTCCAGTGGGTGATGAATGAACTCAAAAAGGATCCCGATGCGCATAATACGCTTGTGAATGCTTGGAATCCTGAATTCCTTTACGGAATGGCGAAGCCGGGCGAGGGAGTACGCTTCCCAATTTGTCACAATATGTGGCAAGTGAACATTAAACACGGGAAAGTATGTCTCCAGCTCTACCAGAGAAGCGCCGACGTCTTCCTTGGTGTGCCATTCAATATTGCGAGCTACGCACTTCTTACGATGATTATTGCAAAGATCCTTGGTCGCGAACCAGGCGAATTTATCCATACCTTTGGTGATCTCCACATCTACGAGGATCATAAAGATCAGGCGAAAGAGCAGCTCAAAAGAAAGCCGCGCGCGTTCCCGAAGGTAAAGTTCACCAAACCCTTCAAATCACTCGACACCTTCCGGCCTGGATATGTGGAGCTCGTTGACTACGACCCGCATGCAGGCATCAAAGCAAAGCTCGCAGTCGTGGGTGGCTATAATGAGAAGATGCACGGGAAGAAAGTCGCTCAAAAGAAAGCAAAGAAAAAATAGTATGTACAACGCAATTAAAAAACAAGATAAAAAAGTCTACGCCGCGATTGTGGGAGAGGAGAAGCGGCAGAAGGAGGGGCTCGAGCTCATCCCGTCAGAAAATTATGTCTCGCGCGCCGTAAAGGAGGCGATGGCATCATCTCTCACGAATAAATACTCAGAAGGGTATCCCGGTCGGCGCTACTACGGCGGCCAAGAGTTTACCGACGAAGTCGAGATACTTGCGATAGAACGCGCGAAGAAGCTCTTTGGGGCCAAGTATGCGAACGTGCAGGCGCTTGGTGGCGCGAACGCCAACATTGCAATGTACTTCGCACTCCTACAACCTGGCGACACGATCCTTGGTATGGATCTCTCGCACGGCGGCCACCTCACCCACGGTCACCCGGTGACCTACCTCACCAAGATCTTCAACTTCAAGCGGTACAAGATGAAGAACATCGAGACGGGCGAAATAGACTATGACGATATGCGTCGCGTTGCGAGAGAGATTAAGCCCAAGATTATTCTCGCTGGCTTTTCAGCGTACCCGCGCGAGCTCGATTACAAGAAGTTCGTGAGTATTGCACGCGAGGTAGGGGCGATCTCGGTGATGGATATTGCGCATATCGCTGGTCTCATCGCTGGAAAGGCAGCCAAGAACCCGTTTGATGCTGGATTCGATATTATGACCTCGACGACGCACAAGACGCTTCGTGGTCCACGCGGTGGGCTCATTCTCGTGCGGGAGAGTGAAGATCTCGCCAAGAAAATAGATAAAGCGATTTTCCCCGGGCTGCAGGGCGGCCCGCACATGCACCAGATCGCGGCCAAGGCGGTGGCCTTTGGTGAGGCGCTCAAGCCATCATTTAAAAAATACGCGAAGCAGATTATCGCGAATACGAAAGCGATGGAGAAAGTCTTTAAGAAGAATGGTGCGCGAATGATTACCGGCGGTTCTGATAATCACCTGCTTTTGCTCGATGTTTGGACATCGTTTGGTATCGCGGGTGCTGAAGCAGAGGCACTGCTCGATCGTGCGGGCATTACCCTGAACAAAAATGCAATCGCCGATGATACGCGTAAGCCGATGGACCCTTCGGGTATTCGCTTCGGCACGCCTGCGATGACCACGCGCGGTTTTGGTGCAAAGGAGTCGGCGCGTGTCGCGGAGATTATGATCGAGGTACTCACGAAGCGCGACGAAAAGACGGTACATAAAGCAAAACAAGAAGTGAAGAAGCTTGCGCTCTCGCACCCCATCCCCGAATCGTTTTAGAAGTTGCGGTAGAATGCGGGTGTGTTACCGTAATTACGGATCGCGGCACGCTGTTGCAGGTCTAGGTTACCGTATTGGCGGTCACGGTGAGCGGGCCTCTCCTCCCGCTTACGCATCAGCTTTTGCGCTCCCGACCCACCTCACGCTTGAGGTGGGTCGCTCTTTTTATTGCTATACTCGCCCGTAATGGAAGAGAAGATTAGAAAAGCAGTTGCCGAGGGCCTTATGAAGATGGGTGCGGGCAAGGTCGCCTTTGCGGTTGAGCGACCGGGCGAAATAGCTTTTGGCGACTACACCACCAATGCAGCTTTGGTGGCCGCGAAGCAGCTCGGGAAGAACCCCCGCGAGCTAGGCGATTCGCTCGCCGCTGAGCTCATTGATGCACTTGGTGCGAACGTCGCGAGTCATGTTGCGGTCGCGGGGCCCGGATTTTTGAACATTACGCTCGCGCGTGACGCAGTGGTACTTGCGGTCACTGAAGCGGCTGCGCAAGGCGAGGAGTGGGGGAAGGGTAGTATTGCGCAACGCGAGCGCGTGATGATCGAGTACACCGACCCGAACCCGTTTAAAGAAATGCATATCGGCCATTTGATGAGCAATGTGATTGGCGAGTCACTCGCACGTCTGGTCGCGAGCGAAGGCGCGAGCGTCATCCGCGCGTGTTATCAGGGCGACGTTGGGCCGCACGTGGCGAAAGCATTGTGGGGGCTGCAACGAGCAAGTATTACCGAACCAGTGAGTGCAAACGAGCTCGGTATCGCATATTCTGCGGGCGCCAAGGCGTATGAAGAAGATATTGAAATAAAAAAAGAGATTGATACACTCAACAGCGTCGTGTATGAAAAGAGCGATCCGCAACTCATGGAGTTGTGGCGCAAGGGGCGCGCGGTCTCACTTACTGCATTTGAGGATACGTATCGCCGTCTCGGTACTACATTTGATTACTATTTTTTTGAAAGCGAGACGGCAGAGTCGGGGGCGCGAATTGTGTATGACGGGCTCGCGAAAGGGGTGTTTGAAGAGAGTGAAGGTGCAGTGATTTATCCCGGCGAGAAGAAGGGGCTCCACACCCTCGTGTTTATCACGAGTCGCGGCACACCGACCTATGAGGCGAAGGATATGGGTCTCGCATTTCTGAAAGAAGAGCGGGCACAGTTTGATCGTTCGATCATCGTGACCGCCGCAGAGCAGATAGGTCACTTTAAGGTATTTCTCGCGGCGCTTGCTGAAATGGCGCCGACTCTTGCAGAGAAGACGAGTCACGTTGCGCACGGCTTTTTGCGCCTCACGACCGGGAAGATGTCCTCACGCGAGGGTAATGTGATCACCGCCGGTGGATTCATAGCGGAGATTATCGGGAAAGCGAGTGAGAAGAACGCTGACCCACTTATTGCTGAACAGGTTGCACTCGGCGCGATTAAGTACATGATTCTACGCCAAGCGCCGGGCTCAGACATTATTTTTGATCCGGAGAAATCACTCTCACTTGAAGGCGACTCGGGGCCGTACTTGCAGTATGCCTTGGTGCGTGCGAAGAAGATCCTTACTTATGCAGGGGAGGGCGGCACCGAGGTGCCGGAGACACCGTACCGTATCGAACGCCTTATACTGCACTATCCAGAAGTGGTGGCGCGCGCCGCACGCGAGCTCGCACCCAACCTTCTCGTGACCTATCTCACCGAGCTTGCGGCGCTCTGGAATGCTTTTTATGCGACCGAACAAGTACTGGGGAGTCCTGACGAAGCGTACAAGCAGCGTGTCGCACGCGCTTTCGCACAGACGATGATGAACGGTCTCACCATTCTCGGTATCCCCACACCAGAAAGAATGTAGGTTGCGCGAAGTAGTACTCTGCGTTAGATTCATCCGATGGTCACACTCGGTGTGGGGTCATAAACGGAGGATCTTTCATGAAATTCGGCAAGAAGACGCGGGCACGTGGGCTAAAGCATTTCGTGGCTTCGAAGAAGGCGGGCAAGCCATCGGCCACGAACTCGGTGTTACCTACGCATGCGAGTGCGCTCGAAAACGAGCCCATGTACTGGCGCATGCGGCGATACGTGTTGCCGCAGCCACAAGACGGCAACTAGGCGTCGCCGGCCAGGAGGCCAAATTCGACAGCCGCGGAAGTTCGCGGCTGTTTCCTTTTTAGTATGTAAACGTTACGATAGGTGCATATGGTAGAGGTTCCCGCACCAGAGAAGTCAGATGCCGCGAAGCGCGAGGAGGCGACGCTTGTTTTTTGGGAGAAGGAGCACATCTTCCTGAAGTCGCTCCAAAAGAAAGCGCCGAACGGTGATTATATTTTTTACGATGGTCCACCATTTGCTACTGGTACGCCCCATTACGGGCACATCGTCGGGAGTGTGATTAAAGATGCGGTGCCACGCTATTGGACGATGCGCGGTTACCATGTCCCGCGTGTCTGGGGCTGGGACACGCACGGTCTCCCGATCGAGAATATCGTCGAGAAGGAGCTTGGCTTTAAGCATAAGAAGGACATCAAGACGTACGGTATCGCCAAGTTTAATGAAAAGTGCCGCAACAGTGTGCTCACGTATGTAGACTATTGGCGGAATTTTATCCCCCGCATTGGTCGCTGGGCCGATATGGAGAATGCGTACCGTACGATGGACCCCACATTTATGGAGACTGTATGGTGGGTCTTTAAGAGTGTGTACGATAAGGG